>NZ_BAAAQN010000057.1:0-80939 GCF_039531695.1 Catenulispora yoronensis | reverse complement strand
AGGACTGGTAGAGGTGTCAGAAGAGTCACCTGGCAGGTAGCTCGGACATCCCCGACGGGGGTCGGAGAGCCGTCTACCAACCATGTGTTCAATGACTCTCAGCGCTGGCGCTGAGGTCCATGGCATCACAATCTGTCACACACTGTTGAGTTCTCAAGAAACAGACGCCCGAACCACCCGTACCGGAACTGCTCGTTCCGACCGCTCGCGACCCGGCGTTGTCAGGTCTTACTGTGTACTTTTTCTTGCTGTTTTGTTCTTGTCTTGCTTCGCTTTAGATCTTAGCAGATCCGCTGCGTTTTTCGCAATTTCGGTTTAGCTCTTGAAATGCAGAGCCAGACTTTCTTTTGCGATTGCTTCGGCGCGGGATTTGAATTCCCGTTCCTCGGCGGTTCCCAGACTGTATCGGACTCTCCGGCCGGCGACCAAATCGGCGCCGTCAGGGCCCTGCGTCATCCGCAGAAGCCGACACGGCATCTACGGAGCTTCAGTCAGCCCCATAACTGCCGTGGAAGTCAGTCTTCGGATGGTTACCCGTAGTGATCTCGCGATTACGTAGATCCTGCCTGGCGGGCAACGTCTACAAACTGTACGCGGAGACGTCGCGCGGGTCAACTCGGGACGAACAGAGCCGAGTCGCCGCTGGTCAGGACCCGACCTCGACGGCGCCCAGGGTCCGCTTTCCCCGGCGCAGCACCAGCCAGCGGCCGTGCAGCAGATCGGCGGCGGTCGGCGTCTCGTCCTCCACCTCGATCTTGCGGTTGTTCACGTAGGCGCCGCCCTCGTTGATGGTGCGGCGGCCGGCGCCCCGCGAGGCGACCAGGCCGGTGTCGGCCAGCAGCTGGGCGACCGGCACGAGCTCGGGGACCTTGGTCCCGGGCAGCTCCGACAGCGCCGCGCGCAATGTGGGCTCGTCGAGCTCGGCCAAGTCACCCTGGCCGAACAGCGCCTTGGAGGCGGCGATCACCTTGGCCGTGTTGTCCGCGCCGTGCACCAGCGTCGTCACGTCCTCGGCTAGCGCCTTCTGCGCCGCGCGCATCTGGGGCTTCTCCGTAGTGAGGCGCTCCAGTTCCTCCAGCTCTGCGCGGGGACGGAAGCTGAACACCTTGAGGTAGGTGACCACCGTCGCGTCCTCGGCGTTGAGGAAGTACTGGTAGAAGGCGTACGGCGACATCAGCTCCTCGGAGAGCCAGACGGTGCCGGACTCGGTCTTGCCGAACTTCGTCCCGTCCGCCTTCAGCAATAGCGGAGTGGCCAGCGCGTGCACCGAGACGCCCTCGGCGCGGTGGATCAGGTCGACGCCGGCGGTGATGTTGCCCCACTGGTCGCTGCCGCCGGTCTGGAGAATGCAGCCGTACTGCCGGTAGAGCTCCAGGAAGTCCAGGCCCTGAAGGATCTGGTAGCTGAACTCGGTGTAGCTGATGCCGGCCTCGGAGTTCAGGCGGGCGCTCACGGCGTCCTTGGAGAGCATCTTGCCGACCCGGAAGTGCTTGCCGATGTCGCGCAGGAAGTCGATCGCGGACATCGGGGCGGTCCAGTCGAGGTTGTTCACCACAGTCGCGGCGTTCGGGCCCTCGAAGGAGACGAAGCGGGAGACCTGCTCGCGGATCTTCCCGACCCACTCCGCGACCGTCTCCTTGCTGTTCAGCTGCCGCTCGGCGTTCGGCTTCGGGTCGCCGATCAGTCCGGTCGACCCGCCGACCAGGATCAGCGGACGGTGCCCGGCCTGCTGGATGTGGCGCGCGGCCATCAGCTGGACCAGGTTGCCGAAGTGCAGGCTCGGCGCGGTCGGGTCGAAGCCCACATAGAAGGTGACCGGCCCGTCGGCGAACGCCTTGCGCAGCGCGTCCTCGTCAGTGGACAGGGCCAGCAGGCCGTGCCACTTGAGCTCCTCGACGATGTCGGTCACGGTGGTCCCTCACGATGTCGGCGGATGGAAACTGTCGGACACCAGCCTGCCGTATCGGGCGGCGCTCCGGCGAACGGGTTCAGGACTCAGGACGACGTGGCGGACGCGGCAGAGGCCGCGCTCCCCCGGACCTTCGGCTTGTGTGCCTTGTACGCACTGACCGTACGGTCCCCCGCGATCCAGTACCGCCACGGCACGTCGACCGCCGTCGACACGCCGACTCGCGGCCCGGTCGCCACCGTGAAGTCGGCCGAAGCGCGCTCCAGCACCGTGAGCGCTCCGCCATCGCACAGATCAGCGCCGTTGTCCTCGCGCGCGAGGCCCAGCGCCTTCGTCAGCCGCGCCGGTCCGCGCGCCAGATCACGCTCCGAGGACCCGGGCCGCGCTGCGCGCGCCAGCTCCACGCCCTCGACAATCTCCCCCGCGCGGATGAGTACCGCGGAGCACTCGTCCTCAGGACTACAGACGAAGTTGATGCAGAAGTGCATCCCATAGGTGAAGTACACATAGAGGTGACCCGGCGGGCCGAACATGACGGCATTTCGCGGCGTCTTCCCCCGGTAGCCGTGGGAGGCGGGATCCAGTGGTCCCGCATACGCCTCGACTTCGCTAATACGCAGGACCCGGCGTCCCTCCGCGGTCTCCCGTACTAGCAGGCATCCCAGGAGTTCGGGCGCGACCTCCTGAGAGGAACGGGCGAAGAACGAGCGCTCGACGGCGGGCATGGACAGAGTCAATCATGCGCCGCTGACGGCGGCGGCGGGTTCCGGACGCGGTACTCGACGGTCGGCGAGGGGCCGCGTCCGGGCTGCGTGCAAGAACTCGTGAGTAGACCGCAATTTGCGGATAGTCTCCGCGCAAAGATCTCACGAGGAGGCTCATGTCGATGGAACCGATCCGGCCACCGTTCGTCGACGCGGACGGCGTCGCGCACTACCGCAACATCACCGTCTCCCGGGTTCAGGGGTTCCGGCCGCTGCACGCGGATTTGCGGGTGCCGCCGGGTGAAGGCCGCAAGCCCCTTATAGCGTTCCTCCACGGCGGCGCCTTCTGGGCCGGCTCGCGGGTGGATCTGCCGGAGATGCTGGGGGCGTTGGAGTCACCAGGGTTCTACGAGCGGCTGCTGGCGCGCGGCTATGCGGTGGCCGACCTCGACTACCGGCTGTCGTCGGAGGCGGTGTTCCCGGCGCCGCTGGAGGATGTCGAGAGCGCGCTGCGCCGGTTGCACGCGGGCGCTGACGAGCTCGGCCTGGACGCGGGGCGCTTCGCGGTGTGGGGCGAGTCGGCCGGCGCGACGCTGGGCGCGTTGGCGGCCCTCGACCAGGACTTCGACGTGCCGATCCGCGCCGTCGTCGACTGGTACGGCCCGGCGGACTTCGTCGAGGGGATCACCAGGGTCGACGTCCCCGGCGATCCCATCTACGCGCTGCTCGACGGCGGCGTGCCGGGGCTTTGGGAACGGGCCCGGGCCGCCAGCCCGACGCGTCAGGTCCACGCGGACGCGCCGCCGTTCCTGCTCATGCATGGCGTGGCCGACGACAGCGTTCCGTACTCCGAGAGCGAGAACCTCGCGGCGGCGCTGCGCGCGGTCGGGGTCCGCGCGGACCTTGTACCGGTCGAGGGTGCGGCCCATGTGTTGGAGGGCGCGAGCGACATCGGCGCTCTGGTGACTCAGGTTCTGGACTTCTTGGACGACGTCCTGCACACCAGCGGCCGGCTGTAACGGTCAGCAGTCAACAGTTGCCAGCCGTCAGCCGTCAGCCGTCAGCCGTCCACAGTCAGCAGTTGCCAGCGGTCAGCCGTCCCGCAGCCCAGCTCATTCAGTCCGACATCAACCTCTATGAGCTGGGCCGCGGTTGTCTGGCTCGTTTCCACCTAGGCGACGGAGCGCTCGTTGCTAAGCGCTCGCCCCGCGCGCCCTACTACTCCGCCGCGCCGAGCCCGGTGAGTTGGGCTGCGAGATCCAGCCCGGTTTCCAGGTAAGCGACGAAGTGCTCGTTGTTCAGCGCCCGCGCCGCGCGCTGCCTGCGGATCGTCGCTATAGCGTCGCGCGGCGTGAAGCCGCTCCGGATCAACACAGATGCGACGACCAGCCCCGAGCGGTTCATTCCGGCTCGGCATCGCACCAACACCAGTCGCCGCGCGGCGAAGTCCCGCTGCGCGGCGGCCGCGAACTCCTCCACGGCACGGATCTGTTCTGCGGTGAGGGCGTCGTCCGGG
This sequence comes from Catenulispora yoronensis, assembly GCF_039531695.1. Taxonomy (NCBI): domain Bacteria; kingdom Bacillati; phylum Actinomycetota; class Actinomycetes; order Catenulisporales; family Catenulisporaceae; genus Catenulispora; species Catenulispora yoronensis. Next base: position 76,810 of record NZ_BAAAQN010000057.1, on the reverse strand, counting down.
ACCTCCAGCACATGGTGGTCGACGCCGTCCGCCGGTCCGTGTCCTTCCCGATTGTGCAGGCTGTAGACCGCGTCGAACTCGTCGACGACGACCGCCTCGGTCCACATCCCGTCCGCGCCGATGTACTCGTGGCCTCCCATCCACAGTCCCGGCACGATCTCCGACCACGGTTCCTCCGGTGCGTCGCCGTACCCGCCGTGGCCCCGCGAGTGGTCTTTTGTCCGCACAGCGCTCCCCCTTTCACGCCGACATGCCTTTTAGTCAGACATGACTTCTAAGAATGCCCAAAGCGCCGCCGACATGCCATCGTCGGCGGCGCTTCTTGCACGAAGTCGTCCAGAAGCCGTCAGCCGGCGGCCCACTCCCGCTGCCCGGCGACGTCCGCCACCAGCGCGTCGAGCTGTTCGGCGACCCGCTTGGGCGCGGTGCCGCCGCGGCCGTCGCGCGAGGCCAGCGACCCCTCGACGGTCAGCACGTCCTTCACCGCCGGGGTCAGCAGCGGGGAGATCTCCGCGAGCTGCTCGTCGGTCAGCTCCTCCAGGGTGATGTCCCGCTGCTCGCAGTAGCGGACCGAGGCGCCGGCCACCTCGTGCGCGACGCGGAACGGCACGCCCTGCCGGACCAGCCACTCGGCGACGTCGGTGGCCAGCGAGAAGCCGGCCGGGGCGAGCTCGGCCATCCGGCCGCCGTGCACGGTCATCGTCGCGATCATGCCGGTGAAGGCCGGGAGCAGGACCTCCAGGGTGTCGACGGAGTCGAACACCGGCTCCTTGTCCTCCTGCAGGTCCCGGTTGTAGGCCAGGGGCAGGGCCTTGAGGGTGGCCAGCAGGCCGGACAGGTTGCCGATCAGCCGCCCGGACTTGCCGCGGGCCAGCTCGGCGATGTCCGGGTTCTTCTTCTGCGGCATGATCGAGGAGCCGGTGGCGAAGGCGTCGTCCAGGGTCACGAAGGAGAACTCCTTCGTGGTCCACAGGATGATCTCCTCGGCGATCCGGGAGACGTCGACGCCGATCATCGCGGTGACGAAGGCGAACTCGGCGGCGAAGTCGCGCGCCGCGGTGCCGTCGATGGAGTTGGCGGCGCTGGCCGAGAAGCCCAGGTCGGCGGCGACCGCCTCGGGGTCCAGGCCGAGCGAGGAGCCGGCCAGGGCGCCGGAGCCGTACGGGGAGACGTCGGCGCGCTTGTCCCAGTCCCGCAGCCGCTCGGCGTCCCGGGACAGGGCCTGGGCGTGCGCGAGGATGTGGTGCGCGAACAGCACCGGCTGGGCGTGCTGCAGGTGGGTGCGGCCGGGCATGGCGACGTCCAGGTGGGCCGCGGCCTGGTCGATCAGCGCCTGCTGGAGGTCCGCGAGCAGGCCGGCGAGCTGCCGGGCGTGGTCGCGCAGATACATCCGGAACAGGGTGGCGATCTGGTCGTTGCGGCTGCGACCGGCCCGCAGCCGGCCACCGAGCTCGGCACCGAGCCGCTCCACCAGGCCACGCTCCAGCGCGGTGTGGCAGTCCTCGTCGGCGACGGTGGCCACGAAGTCCCCGGAGACCACGTCGGCCTCCAACGCGTCAAGACCGGCCAACATCGCGGCCAGGTCCGCCTGGTCCAGCAACCCGGCGCGGTGCAGCACCCGGGCGTGGGCGCGCGAGCCGGCCAGGTCGTAGCGGGCCAGGCGCCAGTCGAAGTGCACGGACGCCGACAGCGCCGCGAGCGCCTCCGACGGTCCGCCGCTGAACCGTCCGCCCCAAAGCCGCAGGGTGGGTTCCGGGCTGCTCATCATTCCTCGCCGTTTCTACCTTCGGGTGCTGCCTCCGGGCCGCCGGCTCGGGGGAACCGGCGGCCGGGAGGTGTACGCGGATATCGACTACAAGCTGTTGTGGGTCCGGAACGACCGGCTCGCCGGGCAGGACCGAAAAGACCGGAGACCGGAGGACCAGCGGACCCGAGCAAGGACCCTAGCCCGGACTACCCCCGGGACCGGTCCCGTCCCCGGCCCGCCGGCCCCGGGCTCACTTGCCCAGGTCGCGCTTGGCGGCGATCTTCGACGGCAGGCCGAACAGCTCGATGAAGCCCTTGGCCAGGGACTGGTCGAAGACGTCGCCGGTGTCGTAGGTGGCCAGGTTGAAGTCGTAGAGCGACTCGCCGCTGCGGCGGCCGGTGACCACCGCGCGGCCGCCGTGCAGGGTCATCCGGATGTCGCCGGAGACGTGCTCGTTGGCCTCGTCGATGAATCCGTCCAGGGCCCGCTTCAGCGGCGAGAACCACAGGCCGTCGTAGACCAGCTCGCCCCAGCGCTGGTCCACGGTGCGCTTGAACCGGGCCAGCTCGCGCTCGACGGTGACGTTCTCCAGCTCCTGGTGCGCGACGATCAGGGCGATGGCGCCGGGCGCCTCGTAGACCTCGCGGCTCTTGATGCCGACCAGGCGGTCCTCGACCATGTCGATCCGGCCCACGCCCTGGGCGCCGGCCCGGCGGTTCATCTCCAGGATGGCCTCCAGCGGCGTCACCGGCTTGCCGTCGATGGCGGTCGGGACGCCCTTGGTGAAGGTGATGACGACCTCGTCGGGCTCGCGGGCGGCGGCCGGGTCCTGGGTGTAGGAATACAGGTCCTCGATCGGGCCGTTCCAGATGTCCTCCAGGAAGCCGGTCTCCACGGCCTTGCCCCACAGGTTCTGGTCGATCGAGTACGGGTTCTTCTTCGTGGTCTCGATCGGCAGGCCGTTGACCTCGGCGAAGGCGATGGCCTTGTCGCGGGTCATGCCGTAGTCGCGGACCGGGGCGATGCACTTGAGCTCCGGCGCCAGCGAGGCGATGCCGACCTCGAAGCGGACCTGGTCGTTGCCCTTGCCGGTGCAGCCGTGGGCGACGGTGGTGGCGCCGTGCTTCTTGGCTGCGGCCGCCAGGTGCTTGACGATGGTGGGCCGCGACAGCGACGACACCAGCGGGTAGCGGTCCTGGTAGAGCGCGTTGGCCTTCAGCGCCGGGACGCAGTACTCCTCGGCGAACTCGTCGCGCGCGTCGGCGACCTCGGCCTCGACCGCGCCGCAGGCCAGGGCCCGCTTGCGGATCTCCTCCAGGTCCTCGCCGCCCTGGCCGACGTCGACCGCCACGGCGATGACCTCCGCGCCGGTCTGCTCGGCGATCCAGCCGATGCACACCGAGGTGTCCAGGCCGCCGGAGTAGGCGAGCACCACCTTCTCAGCCATGTCCTTCTGCTCCTTGCTATCGCTGGTTCCAGCTGTGGGGCTGGGATTCCGGGGTGGGTGTTCTCATCGTTGCGGCGGGAGGTTTCCCGCGGGTCAATTCTCGGCCGCGGCCAGCAGTTTCGCCGCCAGGGCGGCGCCGCCGGCCGGGTCGCGGCTGATCAGCAGCACCGTGTCGTCGCCGGCGATGCTGCCCAGGATCTCGGCGACGGCGGCCCGGTCGAACGCGCTGGCCAGGAACTGCGCCGCGCCCGGCGGGGTGCGCAGCACCACCAGGTTCGCCGAGGACTCGGCGCTGACCATCAGCTCCCCGAGCAGCCGGTGCAGCCGCTGCTCGAAGACCGGTTCGGCCTGCGCGGCGACCGGGGTGCGGTCGCCGCCCTCGGCCGGGATCGCGTAGACCAGGCTGCCCGCGCCGTCGCGGACCCGCACGGCGCCGAGCTCGTCCAGGTCGCGCGAGAGCGTGGCCTGGGTGACCGACAGGCCGTCCTCGGCCAGCAGCCGGCCCAGCTCGGCCTGCGACCGCACCGAGTGCCGCTCCAGCAGCAGAGCGATGCGCTGGTGGCGTGCGGTGCGGGTCTGCGGGACCGTGGCTTCGCTCATGAAGACTCCAGGAGGAACGCGAGCAGGGCCTTCTGCGCGTGGAGCCGGTTCTCGGCCTCGTCCCAGACCACACTCTGCGGGCCGTCGATGACCGCGGCCGAGATCTCGTAGCCGCGGTAGGCCGGAAGGCAGTGCAGGACGATGGCGTCCGGCGCGGCGAACGCCAGCGCGACCTCGTCCAGAGCGTACGGCTGGAAGACCCGGGTCCGCTCGGCCTTCTCCTCTTCCTGGCCCATGGACACCCAGGTGTCGGTGACCAGGATGTCGGCGCCGACGCAGGCCTCGGCGAGGTCGGTGGTGAAGGTCGCCGAGCCGCCGGTGGCCTCGGCGATGCGGACGGCGTCGGCCAGGATGTCGGCGCGCGGCGGGTAGCCCTCGGGCCCGGCGACCCGGACGTGCATGCCGGCGGTGGCGCCGCCCAGCAGGTAGGAGTGGGCCATGTTGTTGGCGCTGTCGCCGAGGTAGGTCATGGTGAGCCCGGCCAGGGCGCCCTTGTGCTCGCGCACCGTCTGCAGGTCGGCCAGGATCTGGCAGGGGTGGAAGTCGTCGGTCAGGGCGTTGACGACCGGCACCGCGCTGGCGGCGGCCAGCTCCTCGATCCGGGACTGGCTGAAGGTGCGCCACACTATCGCCTCGACCTGCCGCTCCAGCACCTTGGCGGTGTCGCCGAGCTCCTCGCCGCGGCCGAGCTGGCTGGTGGCGGAGTCGATGACCAGCGGGTAGCCGCCGAGCTGGGCGACGCCGACGCTGAAGGACACCCGGGTGCGGGTCGAGGGCTTGTCGAAGATCACGGCCACGGCCTTGGGCCCGGACAGGATCTGGTGGTCCAGCGGGGCCTTCTTGAAGGCGGCGGCGAGGTCCAGGACCCGGGCCTGCTCGGCGGGGGTCAGGTCGTCGTCGCGGAGGAAGTGGCGGACCATGGGCTCAGGCGTCCTTGTCGGGGGTCTGGTCAGGGGTCTGGGCGGTGCTCTGCGCGGAGTCCTGGTCAGGGCTCTGCGCGGGCTCCGGGCCCGGCTCCGGGTCGGGGTTCTGGGCGGCGGCGCCGGGACCTTCGGCGGCGTCGGCAGCACCGGCGGCATCGGCAGCATCGGCGGCCGCGTCCAAGGCGACGTCGAGCAAGGCGGGCAGCGCGGCCAGGAAGTCGTCGGCCTGCGCCACCGTGAGGATCAGCGGCGGGGCCAGCCGGATGGCGTCCGGCGCCGGGGCGTTGATGATGAACCCGGCGGCCAGCGCGGCCCGGGCGACCTCGGCGGAGTGCGGGACGGTCAGCATGATCGCCAGCAGCAGCCCCTCGCCGCGCACGCCGGCCACGGCCGGGTGGTCGAGCCCGATGATGCCGGCCGTCAGGTGCGCGCCGACCTCGGTGACGTTCTCCAAGATCGCGTCGCGCTCGATGGCGTGCAGCACCGCCAGGCCGGCGGCGCAGGCCACCGGGTTGCCGGCGTAGGTGGAGCCGTGCTGTCCCGGGGTGAGCAGGGCCGCCGCCCGGCCCAGGCCCACGCAGGCCCCGATCGGCATCCCACCGCCCAGGCCCTTGGCCAGCGTGACCAGGTCCGGGACCACGCCGGTACCGCTGTGGCCGAACCACTTGCCGGTACGGCCGATGCCGGTCTGGATCTCGTCGAGGATCAGCAGCGCGCCGTGCCGAGCGGTGATCTCGCGGGCCGCCTCCAGGTAGCCGGGCGGCGCCGGGACGACGCCCTTCTCGCCCTGGATCGGCTCGACGATGAACGCGGCGGTGTCGTCGTCCACGGCGGCTTCGAGCGCTGCGACGTCGCCATAGGGGACGAAGGTCACCTCGCCCGGCAGCGGTTCGAACGGCTCGCGGATGGCGGCCTTGCCGGTGAGCGCGAGCGCGCCCATGGTGCGGCCGTGGAACGAGCCCTCGGTGGAGACCATCTTGGTCCGGCCGGTGCGGCGCGCGGCCTTGAACGCGGCCTCGTTGGCCTCGGCGCCGGAGTTGCAGAAGTACACCCGGGCGTCGGTGCCGTTGGCGTGCCCGAGCAGCTCCACCAGCCGTTCGGCCAGCACGATCTGCGGGGCCGAGGCGAAGAAGTTGGAGATGTGGCCCAGGGTGGTGAGCTGGGTGGTGACGGCCTGCACGATCAGCGGGTGGGCGTGGCCCAGCGCGTTGACCGCGATGCCGGCCAGCAGGTCCAGGTAGCGGTTGCCGTCGGCGTCCCAGACGTAGGCGCCCTCGCCGCGGACCAGGACGCGCTGCGGCGTGCCGAAGGTGTTCATCAGGGCGGAGCCGTAGCGCTCGGTCCAGGCCGCGCCGTATCCGGGCTCGACGACGGGCAGGGCGCCCTCGGCGCCGGGCTCGTCCAGCCCGGTGCCCGGCTGGGTGTCGACCGCGCTCATTCCGGCACCACCATCGTTCCGATCCCCTCGTCGGTGAAGACTTCCAGCAGCAGCGCGTGCGGGACGCGGCCGTCCAGCACGTGGGCCCGCGGCACGCCCCCGCGCACGGCCCGCAGGCAGGCCTCCATCTTCGGCACCATGCCGGAGGACAGCGTGGGCAGCAGCCCGGCCAGCGCGTCGGCGCTCAGCCTGCTGATCAGCTCGTCGGAGGCCGGCCAGTCCGCGTACAAGCCCTCGACGTCGGTCAGGACCACCAGCTTCTCGGCGCCCAGGCCGACGGCGAGCGCCGCGGCGGCGGTGTCGGCGTTGACGTTGTAGACGCCGGTGCCGTCGGCGGCGCGGGCGATGGAGGACACGACCGGGATGCGGCCGTCGTCGAGCAGGGCGCGCACGGCGCCGGCGTCGACAGCCACGACGTCGCCGACCCGGCCGATGTCGACCGGTTCGCCGTCGACCACGCCGTGGCGCTTGACCGCCTTCATGGTGTCGGCGTCCTCGCCGGACATGCCGACGGCGAACGGGCCGTGGGTGTTGATCAGGCCGACGATGTCGCGCTGCACCTGGCCGGTGAGGACCATGCGGACCACGTCCATGGTCTCGTCGGTGGTGACCCGCAGGCCGCCGGCGAACCGGTGCTCGATGCCGAGCCGGTCCAGCTGGGCGTTGATCTGCGGGCCGCCGCCGTGCACGACGACCGGGCGCAGGCCGGCGTAGCGCAGGAACACGATGTCCTTGGCGAAGGCGGCCTTGAGCTCGTCGTCGATCATGGCGTTGCCGCCGAACTTCACCACGACGGTCTTGCCGTGCAGGGCGGACAGCCAGGGCAGGGCCTCGGTGAGGATGCCGGCCTTGGCCAGGGCCTCGTGCTTGCGGGTCTTGGCGCTGGTGGCGGCCGCGGCCTCGGCCTCGGCTTCCGCCGCGGCGGCTTCGGAGACGGCGGCGGCCTCGGCGGCCTCCACGCCGCTGTGCATGGTGCTCATGAGGAGTAGGCCGAGTTCTCGTGGACGTAGCCGGGGGTCAGGTCGTTGGTCCAGACGGTGGCGGCCGAGCCGCCGGCGGCCAGGTCGACGGTGACCGTGACCTCGCGGCCGGTGAGGTCGACCAGGTCGCGGTCGTCGCCGACGCCGCCGTCGCGGCAGACCCAGACGCCGTTGATGGCGACGGAGAGCCGGTCGGGCTCGAACCGGGCGTCGGTGGTGCCGACGGCGGAGAGCACGCGGCCCCAGTTGGGGTCGTTGCCGTACATGGCGCACTTGAACAGGTTGCTGCGGGTCACGGCCCTGGCGACCTGCACCGCCTCGTCCTCGCTGGCGGCGTTGACGACCTCGACGGCGATGTCCTTGGTGGCGCCCTCGGCGTCGCCGATGAGCTGCCGGGCCAGGTCGGCGCAGACGGCGGTGACGACGAGCTGGAACTCGGCCGGGTCCGGAACGACCTCGGAGGCGCCGGAGGCCAGCAGCAGGACGGTGTCGTTGGTGGACATGCAGCCGTCGGAGTCGACGCGGTCGAAGGTGACCCTGGTGGCCGCGCGCAGCGCCGTGTCCAGGGCCTCGGCCTCGACGGCGGCGTCGGTGGTGACGACCACGAGCATGGTGGCCAGGCCGGGGGCCAGCATGCCGGCGCCCTTGGCCATGCCGCCGACGGTGTAGCCGGAGCCGTGCGCCTCGGCGGTCTTGGACACGGTGTCGGTGGTCATGATGGCGGTGGCGGCGTCCAACCCGCCGTCGGCGGTCAGCGCGGCGGTGCCGGTCTTGAGCCCGCCGAGCAGGGCGTCCATCGGGAGGCGGACGCCGATCAGGCCGGTGGAGCAGACGGCGATCTCGGCGGCGGAGACGTCGAGCAGGGCCGCGGCTTCCTCGGCGGTCTTGTGCGTGTCCTGGAAGCCGGCCGGGCCGGTGCAGGCGTTGGCGCCGCCGGAGTTCAGCACCACGGCGGCGACCGTGCCGCCCTTGAGGACCTGCTCGGACCACTGGACCGGGGCGGCCTTGACGCGGTTGGAGGTGAAGACGCCGGCGGCGGCGTGCAGCGGGCCGTCGTTGACGACCAGCGCCAGGTCGGGGTTGCCGCTGGCCTTGAGGCCGGCGGCGACGCCCGAGGCGCGGAAGCCCTTCGCGGAGGTGACGCTCATTGTTCGACTCCCATCCGAACGGAGATCCCCATCGCGGTGACGAGGTGGCGCCGCAGTACGCGGGCGGTGGCGGTGAGGGGGTTGGGGGTGGTGTCCGCGGCGGTGTCGGCGGCGGCGATGTTCGTGGCGGTGTCGGCGGCGGCGATGTTCGTGGCGGTGCTCACGGCGGTGTCCGCGGGGGTGCTCATGGCAGTGCTCACGGCGGCGCTCACGGCGCGGTCCCGACCGTGCTGAGGCCCGCGGTCTCCGGCAGGCCGAGCGCGAGGTTCGCACACTGCACCGCGCCCCCGGCGGTGCCCTTGGTGAGGTTGTCGATCGCCCCGATGACGACGGCCCGCCCGGCCGCCTCGTCGACGGCGACCTGGATCTGGACGTTGTTCGAACCGAGCACCGCCGCCGTGGTGGGCAGCCGGCCCTCCGGCAGGACGGTGACGAACGGCTCGTCGGCGTAGGCCTTGAGGTAGGCGTCCCGCAGCTGGTCGGCGGTGACGCCCGGCTGAAGCTTCGCGGTGCAGGTGGCGAGGATCCCGCGCGGCATCGGCACCAGCACCGGCGTGAAGGAGACCGCCACCGGCCCCTGCGCGACGGCGCCGAGGCTCTGCGTGATCTCCGCGGTGTGCCGGTGCGTCCCCGCGATGTTGTACGCGGACGCGTTGCCCATGACCTCCGAGCCCAGCAGATTCGGCTTCAGGGACTTGCCGGCGCCGGAGGTGCCGGTGGCGGCGACCACGACCACGTCCGGCTCCACCAGCCCGGCGCCCACGGCCGGGGCCAGCGCCAGCGAGGCGACGGTCGGGAAGCAGCCGGGCACCGCGACCCGCTTCGCCCCGTGCAGCGCGGCGCGCGCCCCGGGCAGCTCGGGCAGGCCGTAGGGCCAGGTCCCGGCATGCGCCGATCCGTAGAACTTCTCCCACGCGGCGGCGTCCACCAGCCGGTAGTCGGCCCCGCAGTCGACGATCAGCGTGTCCGGCCCGAGCGCCTCGGCGATGGCCGCCGACTGCCCGTGCGGCAGCGCGAGGAAGACGACGTCGTGCCCGGACAGCACCTCGGCGGTGGTGTCGGCGACGACGCGGTCGGCCAACGGCGCCAGGTGCGGCTGATGATCCCCGAGACGGGAGCCGGCACTGGAACCGGCGGTCAGAGCGCCGATCTGGATGTCGGGGTGTTCGAGCAGCAGGCGAAGCAGCTCGCCGCCCGCGTAGCCGGTCGCGCCGGCCACCGCCGCCGTGTAAGTCATGTGCATGAGAATACGGAATACTGGAACTGTATGCAAAGGGGTGTCTCGGGAAGTGGACGGGGCGGCTGTGCCGGGTCGCGCTGGTTAGAACCTGGCCATGGTTTCTGCAACCGCCTGCATGTCGTGGCTGGCGTCGACAGTGCGTACGGGGGTTGACAGTCGGTACCGTGGGATGATCCGGTTCGGCTAAGGGGGTGAAATGGATGGGACTGGACTACAGCTACGAGATTTTCCTGCCTGCACGCAACATCCCCCGAGCGTTGGGCGAGCTCGCCAAGCTCCTGCCTCCCGGTCGGGGCGAGCCCGCGCTGGCGTTGACCTTGCCGGGCGGTGAGCAACTGCTCATCCCGTTCACCTCACACTTCAAGCGGGATCCGGTCGACTGCTCTACCGGCCGGAACCTTGAGCTCGACACGGTGCTGCTTTTCGAAGTCGATGAGGCGGTACGCGGGTATCACGTGGCATCCAACGCCAAGCGCGAACAGGCGGGCCTCAGCGCATTGGAACTCGACGAGTCGGGCAGAGCGGCGATCGGATACATCTACCTCACCGCTCGGTTCTCGCCCAAACTTCACCCGCATTACGCATCCCTGCAGTTCACTGCGGCTACCTCGGACATGAGCCGGCTTTTCGAGTGCTCCGGAAGCGTCCGCAAGACCTTCACCGCCCTGGCCCGCGACAGCGACGCCGTCTACTGCCTGCTCGACACTGAGACCGATACCTTCCAGATATGCTGGCTCAACGGCAGGGAGACCGAGGAGACGGTTCTCGCTCCGCCACGTACCGCGAACGTAACCACCTGGTTCGAACAGGGGTGAGCACATCGCAGGGGATCTGATCCTGAAGGCAGATCCCGTGGCCACCCGACACGCTTCATCCATATTGGACGTCAGCGCCTTCACAGAAGCACGCGACTACCTACTGTCCCGCCGAAGCCAGCCGCCAGGTCAAGGCGCCACGTCAGTCGCAAATAGCGTGTCCCGGCACAACGGCGTGGTCCGAGCTGCCGAATTGCCCCTTCCATGTCCAGTCCAATACTGTCCGTGTCCATGTCAGGGATACGGTTCGGCATCCTCGGGCCATTGCTCGTCGAGGACCCGACCGGACCGCGTCCGATCGCCGCCGCGCGGCAGCGGGCCCTGCTCGCGGCCCTGCTCCTGACCGCTCCGCGGCCGGTCGCCGCCGCCGATCTCGCCGACCAGGTGTGGAATCTGGAGCCGCCGGCCGGGGCCGCCGGGACGCTGCACAGCTATCTCAGCCGCCTGCGGACCGCCCTGGGACCGCTCGGCGACCGGGTGAGGACGCACTCCTCCGGCTACACCGTCGAACTCGCGCCTGGTGAGCTGGACATCGACGTCTACCGCGCGCTGCGCGAGACGGCTCGTGCCGCCGCCGCGCGCGGGGATCTGGACGGTGCCGCGTCCGCGTACAGCGAGGCGCTCGCGATGTGGCGTGGCGCGCCGCTGGCCGACGTGCCCGGCGGGCCGTGGCGCGACGACGCCGTCCGGTACTGGGACGAGCAGGAGCTCGCGACCCGCGAGGAGCTGTTCGAGGTCGAGGTGCGGCTCGGGCGGGCCGCCGCCGTCATCCCGCGGCTGCGGGTGCTGGTCGCCGAGAACCCGTTCCGGGAGCGGCCCGCCGCGCTGCTGTTGCAGGCCCTGGCCGCGGACGGCCGGCGGGCCGAGGCGCTGACCGAGTACCAGCGGGTGCGGCGGGTGCTCGTCGAGGAGGCCGGGATCGAGCCCGGGGAGCAGCTGCGCGCCGCCTTCCAGGAGATCCTGCGCGAGGACGACGACCGCCCGGCCGCCCCGCACCTGCTGCCGCCCGGCGTCGCCGACTTCACCGGACGCGAGGAGCAGCTGGCCGCCGTCGCCGAGGTCCTCACCGCGGCCGAGCCCGGCGATCCGGCGCCGGTCGTGGTCGTCACCGGGCCCGGCGGGGTCGGCAAGACCTCGTTCGCGGTGCGGCTCGGGCAGCGGCTGCGTCCGGAGTTCCCGGACGGCCAGGTGTTCGTCCGCCTCGGCGGCCTGCGCGCGCCGCGACGGCCCGGCGAACTGGTCGCGGAGGTGCTGCGCGCCCTCGGCGTGACCGAGTTCCCCGCCGACGCCGACAAGCGCTCGGCACTGCTGCGCGGCACGCTGGCCGACCGCCGGGTGCTGCTGATCCTGGACGACGCCACCGACCCGGCGCAGATCCGGCGGCTCCTGCCGGCCGGCGCCCCGGCGGCGGTGGTGGTCACCACCCGGCGGCACCTGCCGGGGCTCGCCGGCCAGGTGCCGGTGGAGCTGGGCAGCCTGCCGACGGAGCAGGCGGTGGCTCTGCTCGCGCGGATCATCGGGACCGAGCGGGCGGCGGCCGAGCCGGAGGCGCTGGCCCGGCTGGCACGGGCCTGCGGCGGGCTGCCGATCGCGCTGCGGATCTGCGGGGCGCGGCTGGCGCAGCGGCGGAACCGGAGCGTCGCGTCGCTGGTCACGCGGGTGGAGACGGTCGGCCGGCGGCTGGCGGGCATCGACGCGCTGGAGGACGAGGCCCCCGAACCCTCCGCCCTGCGCGGCCCGCTCGAAGAGAGCTACCGCGCCCTCAACTACGGCGCCGCCGGCCGCGACGTCGACCTGGCGCGCGCCTTCCGGCTTCTGAGCCTCATCGGCGGCGAGCGCTTCAGCCTGCCGGCCGCCGCCGCGGTGCTCGGGGTCGACGAGTTCGACGCCGACTCCGCCGTGGAGCACCTGGTGGAGGTGTCGCTGCTGGAGGCGGCCGGGCCGGACCGCTTCGCCTTCCATCCCCTCATCCAGGAGTTGGCCCGCGAGCACGCCCGGAACAATGACGGCGCCGACGCCGGGGCCGCGGCGGTGGGCAGGTGGACCGCGTGGTGCCTGGCCATGGCGGCGGCCGCGGACCGGCTGTTCACCCCGAACCGGCCCAAGCTGGCGTGGGAGGCGTGGATCCCGGAGGGCGGACCGGCCCCGTTCGAAGGGCTGCCCGAGGCCGGGGACTGGTTCGACCGCGAGTCGGCGGGCCTGCTGGAAGCGGTCGTGGCGGCGGCCGGCGCCGGCGACCACGCCACCGCCGCCGCGCTCCCCCTGGTCCTGCTGCACGGCTTCCGGATCCGCGGCCGGGTGGAGGAGCTGGAGGAGCCGCTGCGGGTGGCCGTCGCCTCGGCGGTGGCGCTCGGGGAGCCGGAGGTGGCCGGGGTCCAGCTGAACAACCTGGCGATCGTGTACGGGGCCCTCGGCCGCTTCGAGGAGGCCATCGCGACGTTCGCCGAGGCCGTCCCGCACTACGAGCGGGCCGGGCTGGCCGAGCGGGTCGCGCAGGCGAACATCAACGCCGCGATCACGGTCGCGCAGAGCGGGCAGCCGGCGCGGGCCGCCGAGCGGCTGGGCGCCTCGCTGGCCGAGATCGAGACGCTGCCCGAGACGCCGCTGCTGGCCAGCATGCGCGTGTCGGTGCTGCTCGCGCTGGCCGAGGCGCTGCGCGATTCCGGGAAGCCGCAGGAGGCGCTGCTCGTGTACCCGCGGCTGCTGGCCGAGGCGGAGGCCGTCGGCGACACCCCGCGTCTGGCGATCGCCTGGGGCAACCTCGGCAAGCTGCACGTCAAGGACGGACGGCCCGAGGAGGGCATCGGGTCCGTGGAGAAGGCGCTGGAGCTGCACCGCTCGATCGGCAACCACGACGGCGAGGGCTACACCCTGTGGGCCCTGGGCGAAGCCCGCGTGGCGCTGGGCCAGTACGACGACGCGCGCCGCGCCTACGCCCAGGCCCGGGAGATCTTCCTGCGGTTGGGCCGCCAGGGGTTCGCCGCCGACCTCGCCCGCGAGATCGCCGAGCTCGACGAGCAGGCCGCCGGCTGAGGCCGGTGCCGACTGGTCCGAGAGTCCGGAATCCGTCCGAGAGTCCAGGATCCGTTCGAGAGTCCAGGATCCGTTCGAGCGTTCGGGACAGGTTCGGGATCCGTCCGGGTCCGCCGGTTCCGGGGGCCCGCCAGGTGTTCGGCCAACCCCCTCGACCGGCCGAACCCGGCGTCTCCATGAAGATCGCAGTCTGCCCGCCGCCCCACGACGGGCAGACTGCGCGCTCATAGACCCCCGGGCCCTGCCAGCCCCTGTTGCGGAATCTCGCAGAACCCCTCTCACCAGGCCCCCGACGGTGTTCCCTGGTTGACATCAATTCTCGACGCCGCCTCTTGCGTTTGGCTTGCGCCGGATGTGCGCTGCCGCAAGGACTGGAAAACAGCGCGGAGCGGGTTGCCATGAGGCCGACTCATCAGGATCATGACGGCGTATGACCGAACCTGTTGAACAGCCCAAGGCCCTGGCACCCGGAGTGTTCCCGCCGGAGGTCGCCGAGCTCGACGGTTTCCGCCTGCGGCGGCCCGCGCCGGCGGACGCCGTGGTGCTGCTCGACGCCGTCACGGACAGCTTCGCCGAGCTGCACCCGTGGATGCCCTGGGCCACCGAGCCGGTGGAGCTGGCCAACCAGGAGGCCTTCATCACGCGCTGCCTGGAGCAGTGGCCGACCGGCCGGTTCTTCAACTGGTTCATCATCGACGCCGGCGGCGCGCTGATCGGCAGCATCTCGCTGATGGACCGGATCGGTCCCGGCGGGGTGGAGATCGGCTACTGGCTGCGCACCGGCGCCACCGGGCGCGGGGTGATGACCCGGGCCGCCGCCTGGGTCACCGACGTCGCGCTGAGCCTGGAGGGCGCCGACCGCGTCGAGATCCACTGCGACGCGCAGAACGTGCGCAGCGCCGCCGTGCCGCGGCGCCTGGGCTTCCGGCTGGACCGGACGGTGAGCGTCGAACCCTCCGCGCCGGGCGAGTCCGGGCTGCGACAGATCTGGGTCACGTCGTAGGAGCGCCGCGGGCAACGCCTCGGAAAGCAGAAGGCGCGGCGGCCGGGAACCATCCCGGCCGCCGCGCCTTCCGTGCGCCTTCGCCGCGCCTTCCGTACGCCTTACGTCCCGCCTAGCTCCGCAACGCCGCGCCGGTCCGCTCGGCCGCCAGCGCCACCGCGCTCTCCCGGGCGGCGCTCGCCTCCTCCGCGGTCAGCGTCCGGTCCGGGGCCCGGAACCGCAGCGCGAAGGCCAGGGACTTGCGGCCCTCCCCGATGCGCTCGCCGGTGTAGACGTCGAACAGGCGCACCGACTCCAGCAGCGGCCCGGCGCCCTCGCGCAGCGCCGCCTCGACGGCGTGCTCGGGCACCGAGGCGTCGACGACCAGGGCGACGTCCTGCGTCGCCACCGGCATCGTGGACAGCGCCGGGGCCTGGGTCAGCACCTCGACGTCCGGGATCATCCGGTCCAGCTCCAGCTCCAGCGCGGCGGTGCGCGGCGGCAGGCCGAGCTCGGCGACCACCCGGGGGTGCAGCTCGCCGGCGTGGCCGACCAGGCGGCCGTTCACCGCCAGGCGGGCGCAGCGGCCCGGGTGCCAGGGCTCGTGCTGGTCCTGGGTGATCTCCAGCTCGACCCGGCAGGCGTCGGCGACGATCCGCGCCGCCTGGATCGCGTCCTGCCAGCCGGCCGGGCGCCCGGCGCCCCACCAGCCGGCCGGCTCGCGCAGGCCGGACAGCACCACGGCCACCCGCCGCGGCTGGTGCGGCAGCGCCGCGTCCAGCGAGGCCAGCTCCTCGTCGGTGGGCCGGCGCTCCACGGTCAGGCGCGGCGCCACCGGGGCGGCGTCCCGCTTCGGCCGGAAGACCAGGCCCTGCTCGAACAGCGCCAGGTCGGCACTGCCGCGGCCGACGTTGCGCCGCAGCGCCGCCAGCAGCCCCGGCAGCAGCGTGGTCCGCATGGCCGGCTGCTCCTCGGAGATCGGGTTCGCCAGCGGCACGGTGTTGCGGCGCGGGTCGTTCGGCGGCAGCCCGAGCGCGTCCAGGTCGGCCGGTCCCAGGAACGGGTAGGCGATGACCTCGGAGTAGCCCGCGGAGGCCAGCGCGGTGCCGACCCGGCGGCGGATCCGCTGCGCCGGGCTGTAGCCGGTGCCGGCGCCGGCCCGGGGCAGGGTCGAGGGCAGCCGGTCGAAGCCCTCCAGCCGGATCACCTCCTCGGCCAGGTCGTTCGGGTCGCGCAGGTCCGGGCGCCAGGTCGGCGGCGTGACCACCAGGTCGTCGTCGCCGGCGGGGAGGAGCTCGCAGCCGACCTCGGTCAGCCGCTGCTCGACCTCCGCGCGGGTGTAGTCCACGCCCGCGACCCGGCCCGGGTGCGTCCACGGGATCGTGATCGCGGCCGGACGGGTCGGCGTGCCGACCACGGTCGCGCCCGGCGCGGCGGTGCCGCCGCCGAGCTCCACCAGCAGGTCGACGACGCGCTGCGCGGCGGCGGCCGCCGCCGCCGGGTCCACGCCGCGCTCGAAGCGCTTGGACGCCTCGGAGTGCAGCTTGAGCCGCCGCACCGTCCGCGCGATCGACGTGGCCTCGAAGTGCGCGGCCTCGACCACGACCTCGGTCGACCCGTCGTGGATCTCGGTGGAGGCCCCGCCCATCACGCCGGCCAGGCCGATCGGCCCGGAGTCGTCGACGATCAGCAGGTCGCCCGGGTCCAGCTGCCGCTTGGCGCCGTCCAGCGTCTCCAGCACCTCGCCGGCGCCGGCCCGCCGCACCACGATCGGCCCGGACAGCCGCTGCCGGTCGTAGGTGTGGATCGGCTGGCCCAGCTCCAGCATCACGTAGTTGGCGATGTCGACGATCAGCGAGATCGGCCGCATCCCGGACATCTGGAGCCGCCGCTGCATCCACAGCGGCGAGGACGCCTTCGGGT
Organism: Catenulispora yoronensis; assembly: GCF_039531695.1. Classification (NCBI taxonomy): domain Bacteria; kingdom Bacillati; phylum Actinomycetota; class Actinomycetes; order Catenulisporales; family Catenulisporaceae; genus Catenulispora; species Catenulispora yoronensis. The sequence goes on along the minus strand of NZ_BAAAQN010000057.1, from coordinate 60,534 downwards.
CCAGGCCGGTGACGGTGCGCGCGACGAACACGTCGCAGCCGGCCGCGTCGTCGACGCGGACCGGGTAGCCGGCGTCGTCGCCGGCCGGCGTGGCCAGGGCCGCCGGGTCCAGGAACGGCAGCTCGAAGCCGATCGCGGTCTCCCGCGCGATGCCGCGCAGGGACAGCGCGTAGCCGCGGTCCGGCGTGATCTCGAACTCGACGACCTCGTCGTCCAGCCCCAGATAGACGATCGCGTCGGCGCCCACCGGCGACTCCGGCGCCAGCACGATGATGCCGTCGTGGTCCTCGCCCAGGCCCAGCTCGCGCGCCGAGCAGATCATGCCGTTGGAGTCCCGGCCGTAGGTCTTGCGCTCGGCGATCCGGAAGTCGCCGGGCAGCACCGCGCCCGGCAGCGCCACCACGACGTGGTCACCGACGGCGAAGTTGCGCGCGCCGCACACGATCGACTGCGGCGTGGCGGCCGAGCCCGGCCCCTCGGCGGCGGCCGTGACGACCACCTGGCAGTGCCGGATCGGCTTCTTGAAGCCGGTCAGCTCCTCGATCGCCGCGACCCGCCCGACGACCAGCGGCCCGGTCAGGCCCTCGGAGACCTTCTCGATGGTCTCCAGCTTGCCGCCGCCGGTCCGCGTCAGCGTGTCCGCGACCGCGAACGCGGTGGTCCCGTCCGGCAGCGCAACGTAGTCCTGCAGCCAGGAGTAGGGGACGCGCATCAGATCTCCATCCCGAACGGGAGCGTGAAGCGCACGTCTCCCTCGATCATGTCCCGCATGTCCTTGACGTTGTTCAAGAACATCAGGCTCCGCTCCAGGCCCATCCCGAAGGCGAACCCGCTGTAGCGCTCGGGGTCCACGCCGCACGCGACCAGCACGCGCGGGTTGACCATGCCGCAGCCGCCCCACTCGATCCAGCCCTCGGAGCCGCAGGTGCGGCACGGGTTGTCCGGGTCGCCGACCGAGGCGCCCTTGCACACGAAGCACTGCAGGTCGACCTCGGCCGACGGCTCGGTGAACGGGAAGAAGTGCGGGCGCAGGCGGGTCACGACGCCGTCGCCGAACATCGCGGTGGCCCAGTGGTCCAGGGTGCCCTTCAGGTCCCCCATGGTCAGGCCCTCGTCGACGGCCAGGCCCTCGATCTGGCTGAACACCGGGGTGTGCGTGGCGTCGAGCTCGTCGGTGCGGTAGGTGCGGCCCGGGGAGACGACGTACACCGGGGCGCCCTGCGCCAGCAGGGTGCGCGCCTGGACCGGGGAGGTGTGAGTGCGCAGCACCATGCCGCTGGCCGTGCTCTCGGCGCCCTCGCCGGCCGGCTTGCCGGCGACGAAGAACGTGTCCTGCAAGTCGCGCACCGGGTGGTCCGGCGGGAAGTTCAGCGCGTCGAAGTTGTACCACTCGGCCTCGACCTCGGGCCCGTCCACCACCTGGTAGCCCATGGCCACGAAGATGTCCGCGATCCGCTCCTGGATCGTGGTCAGCGGGTGCCGGGCGCCGCGCGGGGCGCGGTCCCAGGGCAGGGTGACGTCGACGGCCTCCTCGATCAGGACGCGGGCGTCGCGCTCGGTCTCCAGCTGCTCCTGCCGCTCGGCCAGCGCCTGCTTCACCGCGCCGCGGGCCTCGCCGATGCGCTTGCCGGCCTCGGCGCGCGCGGCCGGCGGCAGAGCGCCGATCTCGCGGTTGGCCAGCGCCAGCGGGGCACGGTCCCCGGCCACGGCGATCTTCACCTGGTGCAGTTCGTCCAACGTCGACGCGGCGGCGATGGCGGCCAGCGCGTCGGACCGGTGGCGGGCGACCTCGTCGGGCTTCACCGCCTCGACTTCCACCGGGTCGTACGACTTGTTCGGTGCCGACATGTTGTTTTGGTCTCCATGGATTCACGGCCCGCGAGCTCAGCAGGCACAGCCGAGTCTAGAGGGGCCACTGGACGAACACGGATTCCGCCCGGGCTGTGACACGGCGCGGGGCGTGAAGGATCCGTGCGAAGGACGCGGAGAAGCCCGCGCGCCGGCCTGTGCAGGCCTACGCGACGGGCAAGGTAAATCGGAAGCGGGCGCCGCCGGAAGCGCCGTTGCCGACGGAGACGACGCCGTCGTGCGCTTCCACGAGCCCCTTCACGATGGACAGGCCCAGGCCGGTCCCGCCTCGGCGGCCACCCCGCCAGAACCGGGTGAAGACACGGGTGAGCTGGTCCTCCGGGATCCCGGGACCCTCGTCGCTCACCGCCACCGCCACGCTCGACACACCTTCGGTATGCAGACCCGGCAAGGACCGGTCGTCCTCGGCCTGAGCCTCGATTGTGACAGTGCCTCCGCCGTGCCGCACCGCGTTTTCCAGAAGATTGGCCAGGACTTGCCGGAGTTTGTCCGGGTCGGCCGACACCGGCGGCAGCCCGCACGGGATCTCGATCCGGAACGTCTCCTCCGGCACGCCCTGGGCCACACAGGCCCGGACCTGGTCGGTGATCAGCTGGTGCAGGTCCACCGGGACCCGGTGAAGCGCCATCCGGCCGGAGTCCAGGCGCGCGACGTCCAGCAGCTCGGCGATCAGGCGCACGACGCGGTCGGCGTCGGCGTCCACGGTCTGGAGCATCATCCGCTTCTGGTCGTCGGTGAACCGGTCCCAGCGCGCGAGCAGGGTGGCGGTGAAGCCCTTGACGCTGGTCAGCGGGGAGCGCAGCTCGTGGGCGACGGTGGCGATCAGGTCGGACTGCCGGCGCTCGCGGCGGCGGCGCTGCTCGGTGCCGCGCAGCCCCAGCACCAGGCCGGTGACCGGGGTGGAGCGGCCGTCGCGCCGGCTGTAGCGGGCGGTGACGAGCAGTTCGGTGCCGGCCTGCGGCCCGGCGTCGGGCCCGGCCTCGGGGTCGCCGAGCCACAGCGGCACCTCGGGGTGGCCGGTGCGGATGCTCAGCCCGCCGTAGGGGTCGGCCAGGCGCCACCAGTCGCGGCCGTCGGAGGTGCGCAGCGGCAGCACCTCGGCGAAGTCGCGGCCCACGGCGGCGTCGGCGGGGATCCCGGTGAGCGCGGAGGCGGCGCGGTTGAACACCCGCACCACGCCCTCGGCGTCGGCGGCGACGAAGCCGTCCGGCAGGTCGTCGGGCACCAGCAGGCCGTCGAGCGCGCCGGCGAACAGGCGCAGGCCCGGCCCCGCCTGCCGCGCCCCGACCGATACGGTCACCTGACGGTCCTCCTGCCTGCTGCCCGCGCTGCCCGTGCACTGTGCGCCTTTTGCATCACCTTCCGTCGATCCGCCACACTATCGTTCCGCGACGACGGATCACCGGCTACCGGTGGCGAGGCATTCGCCACGGTGAACACTGCCGGACTCCCGGAGGACTCGCGGGGGCGCTCAGCGCTGCGCCCGGGCAGAGGAATATAAGCACACTGCTGCCGCCGTCGCCAGATTGAGGCTCTCGGCCCGGCCGTGGATCGGCACCCGCACCGCCTCGTCGGCCAGCGCCAGCAGCGCCTCCGGCAGGCCCCACGCCTCGTTGCCGAACAGCCAGGCGGTGGGCTCGGCCAGCCGGCCGGCGTCCAGCTCGTCGTCGAGGTCGGCGGCGCCGGTGCCGTCGGCGGCCAGGATCCGGGCCCCGGCCCCGCGCAGCGCGGCCACCGCCTCCGCCGCGGTGACCCCGACCGCGACCGGGACGTGGAACAGGCTGCCGGCCGAGGCCCGCACCGCCTTGGGGTTGTAGACGTCGACCGACTCGGCGGTGACCACCACCAGGTCGGCCCCGGCGGCGTCGGCGCAGCGCAGCACGGTGCCGGCGTTGCCGGGGTCGCGCACGTGCGCCAGGATCGCGACCAGCTCCGGACGGTGTCCGGCCAGGAACTCCGCCAGCGGCACGTCCAGGAACCGGCACACGCCGACCAGGCCCTGCGGGGTGACGGTCTCGCTGAGCGAGGCCACCAGCTCCGGGGTGCCCACGGTGAGCTTGGCGCCCTGGGCCCGGGCCGCGGCCACGATCTCGCCGTGCCGCTCGGCGGCCTCGGCGGTGGCGAACAGCTCGACCAGCACCCCGTCCCGGTCGGCGGCCTCGCGCACCGCCTGCGGGCCCTCGGCCAGGAACAGCCGCTGCTTGGCCCGGAACGAGCGCGAGGCGAGCCGCCGCGCCGCCACCGCGCGCGGTGCGCGCTGGTTGGACAGCTCGGGACTCGCCTCGGTCATGGCCTGCTCGCCGATCCTGGGAAAGGGGGCCTGGGAGCCGGAACGGCTGCTCAGGCGGCGGCCTTGGGCGCGTTCACGTCGGAGGGCAGCGCCTTCTTCGCGACGTCGACCAGGGCGCGGAACGCCTCGGCGTCGTTCACCGCGAGCTCGGCCAGCATCTTGCGGTCGACCTCGACGTTCGCCAGGTGCAGGCCCTGGATGAAGCGGTTGTAGGTCATGCCCTCGGCGCGGGCCGCGGCGTTGATGCGCTGGATCCACAGCCGGCGGAAGTCGCCCTTGCGGTCCTTGCGGTCCCGGTAGGCATAGACGAGGGAGTGGGTGACCTGCTCCTTCGCCTTGCGGTACAGCCGGGAGCGCTGGCCGCGGTAGCCGGCGGCCTGCTCCAGGACGACCCGGCGCTTCTTCTGGGCGTTCACTGCCCGCTTGACGCGTGCCATTGTTCTATCTCCTGCTCAAAATATCTGGTCGGGGGGCGAGAGGCGCGGCGGGCCCGCCTCAGCGGCCGAGCAGCCGCCGGACGCGCTTGACGTCGGACTTGGCGACCTCGACCTCGCCGGTCAGACGGCGGGTCAGCTCCGAGGACTTGCGCTCGAAGTTGTGGCGCATACCGGTCTGGCCGCGCATGATCTTGCCCGAGCCGGTCACCTTGAACCGCTTCTTGGAACCGCTGTGGGTCTTCTGCTTCGGCATGGCGCCGTTTCTCCTTCACATGGGGCGGATCCGTGGGGTGTGCCCCGCACGGATCCGCTCTCGCTCTACGCCCCGGGCCGGCCGCCGCGCTGGTTCAGCGTCGGGCGGCCCGGGCCCGGAACCGGTCCGGCCTGACCGGGGTCAGGACTGTTCTTCCTCGACGGTCTCGGTGGCCTCGGCCGCCTCGGCGGCGATCGGCTCGGCCGCGGGGGCCGACTCGACCGACTCGACCGATTCGGCCGGCTCGACCGACTCCTCCGGCTCGACCGCGGCCTGGGACGCCTCGGCCTCGACGGCCGAACCGCCGGCCTTGCGCTGCTCCTTGGCCGCGCGGGCCTCGGCCATCGCCTCGGTCTTCTTCTTGTGCGGCCCGAGCACCATGATCATGTTGCGGCCGTCCTGCTTCGGCGCGAACTCGACGAAGCCGAGCTCGGCCACGTCCTCGGCGAGCTTGCTCAGCAGCCGCCGGCCGAGTTCGGGCCGGGACTGCTCCCGACCGCGGAACATGATGGTGATCTTGACCTTGTCCCCGGCCTTCAGGAACCGCACCACGTGACCCTTCTTGGTCTCGTAGTCGTGCGGGTCGATCTTCGGGCGGAGCTTCATCTCCTTGATGACCGTGTGCGCCTGGTTCTTGCGCGCCTCACGGGCCTTCAGGGCGGACTCGTACTTGTACTTGCCGTAGTCCATGACCTTGACGACCGGCGGCCGCGCGGTCGCGGCGACCTCGACCAGGTCGAGGTCCTGCTCCTGAGCCAGCCGGAGCGCGTCCTGGATCGACACGATGCCGACCTGCTCACCGTTGGGGCCGACCAGCCGCACTTCGGGAACGCGGATCCGGTCGTTGATACGGGGCTCAGTGCTGATGTGGCCTCCTACGTTCTGGGCTCTCGGCCCGGGGTCCTCTTCGGTACGCGGCCCTTGCGCGGAAAACGCAAAAACCTCGCACGACATGCATGCGAGGCTCCACCACCGGACAGACCGACACTCGGAAAAATGTCGGGTACCCCCGGCGCGAACGCCAGAGAAACCCAGCCCCGAGCGTGAGGCTTTGTGACCGGAACCCGTCCGCCCGAGGGCCGACCAGGTGGGAGATGGATCTCCGCTTGCGGATCGGGACACGCGCGAGCATGTCCGGATCGGTCGTGGAACCGATACTAGCAGCTTCCGGGGCGTGGCCGTGACGCCGGGTCACCGACCGCGGCGTGGGAAGCTGGACCGGCAACAGACAGATCCGCCGCAAGGAGCCGCAGTGACCGACAACACCCCCAGCGCCTCGGCCATTCCCGACGACGCCACGGACCACGGCACGGCCGGTCCCGACAGCGCCGCGGCCGGGCCCGCCGAGCAGCGCGACCTGGCCGACGTGCCCGCGGTGGAGGTCATCGGCACCGTGACGGTGCACCTGATGAGCGCGGCGGCGGTGAAGCTCGGCCTGGCCGAGAACGGCGAGGCCGACCTGGACCTGGACGAGGCCCGCAAGCTCATCACCGCGCTGGCCGGCCTGGTCACGGCAGCCGCCCCGGAGATCGGCTCACAGCACGCAGCGCCACTGCGCGACGGCCTGCGCACGCTGCAATTGGCGTTCCGGGAAGCTTCGCACTACCCGGACGAGCCGGGGCAGGGCCCGGGCGAGAAGTTCACCGGGGCGGTCTACGCGCGGGGCTGAGTACGTGCGGGCTGAGTACCTGCGGGGCTGAGGTCGAGTCGGACAGAGGTCTTGATCGGACAGAGGTCTTGAGCTGTGCAGGCCGCGGACTCAGAACGGCCACCAGCTCGGCACGCCTCCCGCGCACTGTCCCGGATCGAAAGTCCCGGCATCCATGCGGACCCCCCACGCGTAGTCGAGCCCGAACGGCACCGCGCACAGCAGGACAATCACCAGGACACGAAGCGCGGTGCCTATCGGACCCGGACGCGAGATCCAGCGCCGGCCAAGCACCGCAGACATGACATAGGTGCCCGCATAGAGCACGAACCGCAGCAGGTCCGCGCCCAGCCACGTATACGCCGCCCCGCCCGGAAAGACATCGTCGATCGGGCCGCCGCCGACCTGGCACGACTCCCAGGTCGAATTCAGCGCCCGCAGCTGGGCGACCATGAGCGCCAGCCCCACCACGACGGCAACGAGGGCGACGACCCCGACTCGCCGTGGTGCGGCATCGTGCCGCCGCACCACGGCCTCTTGATTCAGCATCTCTTCCCGGCTCAGCGCGCTTCGGCTTCCTGTTCAGAGCGCTTCGGCCTCGTTGCCTGCCACGCCGACGCGGACACTCAATACAGCGGGTTGTTCGGCAGGTCGCCGCCCTTCCAGTCCTTCGGCGGCTGATCGAGCTTCGACGGATAGCCCTGGTACTCCGAGTACGGCCGCAGCTGGTCCAGGTGCGCGTAGATCTCGTCGTCGATCGCCTGCTTGGTCAGCTGGTCCGGCCGGTAGTGCTCGAACAGGTCGATGCCCATCTGGCGGCCGACGTAGTTGCCCTGCGTGTTCTTGCCTCCGCCGCCGAGGTAGGCGTTGAGCTCGGCGCCGTGCTGGAGGTCGTCGGCGCTGAAGCCGGCGGCCCGGCCGACGTAGCCGTAGGAGATGTTGGCCCAGATGTTGTCGTAGAGCTCGACCTGGGGATCCTCGTCGAAGCGGGTGTACTGGTGGGTCTCGCCCGGCTGGGTCGGGATCTTGCTGAGGATGTCCTGGATCTTGCCCTTGAAGTCCCAGGGCTGGCCCGGGCCGACCATCGCCGCCCACATGGTGATGGCCGCGTTGATCTTGCCGCCGGGGTCGGTGTCGAACGGGGACGGGTGCTCGCCCTCGCGCAGCAGCTCCTGGATGTTCTTGAACTGGTCGCTGTTCATCATCGAGAAGATCTCTTGGAAGATGAAGTCGCGGCTGGCGTTGTAGCGCGGGGAGACCGCCGGGTCGTCGCCGGGGTCCTTGGTGAAGTCGGCGCCGACGGCCGGGTCCAGCTTCAGGTCCGCCGGGTCGCCGCCGAACTCCTTGAAGCGCTGGTCGAAGGTGCCGCCGCCGTAGGCCCCGGCGGTCGTGCCGGACCAGGGCGCGTGGGTGATGGCCTCGTCCGCGGCGTCGTGCAGCGCCTTGGCGCAGGTGTTCGCGGCGCTGGTCAGCCGCTGCACCGCGCTCTGGACCTTCTTACGGGCGTTGACGCAGGTGTTGATCACGGTCTGCGAAGCCTGCGAGATGGCAGCGTTGTTGTTCAGCGGCACGTAGCCGGGCGCGGGTCCGGGCGCCGGGTGCGGGATGCTCGGGTCCGGCGCCGGGTCGGGCTTCTGCCGCGCTATCAGGATCTTGGACAGCGCGTCGACGTAGCCCTGGTCGCCGCCCTGGCCGCCGTCGCCGGGCAGGCCGTGCAGGTCCTCGGGGGTCAGGCCGACGTCGGAGAGCGCGCGCTGCGCGCCGCCGCACGCGCCGTCGGCGTCGCCCTGGCACTCGGCGTAGGTGGTCTGGTACTTGTCCAGGGCGCCGGCGGCGTCGTGATAGCTGTTCTTCATCGAGCCCAGCTGCTGCGGGAACGGCTCGAAGGCCCGGTAGAAGGCCTCGCCGGACTTGCCCAGCCAGTTGGTCAGGGCCGGGTCCGACAGCAGCGCGAACAAGTCGCGGTGCACGGTCTCGGCGTTGTCGGCGACCTGGGTGAAGTTCGAGGACACCAGGGCCGGGGCGAACGTGTCGCCGGGCACCGGGTCGCTGCCGAACCCCAGGATCCACCAGGTGGTGGGACGGGCACCGCCGCCGCCTTCGTCGGGTCGCATCTGATCCTCCGTCGGTCGGGCGGGCCGTCAGCCGGTCGGGCTGCTGTCGGCGAGGTGCTTGTCCATCTTCTTCAACTCCGCGATCGAGCCGTCGACCATCTTGGTCAGGGCGTCGAAGTAGGAGTCGATCGTGGCGCGGCCGGTGCTCCAGCGCTGCACGAAGTCGTGGAGGGCGTCCTCGACGTTCTTCGCGCCCATCCGCCCGGTGTAGTCCGTGGCGCTCTGGCCACTGGAATCGAACGCGATCTGGGCATTGCCCAGCGCGTCCGAGAAGTTCTCAAGGCCGTCGTAGTCGACCTGAAGCTGATCCCCCATGCAGCGTCCCCCATGTCCCGGCGCGAGTCGGTGATGATCGCCATCCGAGCTTACGCATCAGAGTCCTGATGGGCAACGTCCAGTTGCGCGGGGACCTCAGCCGTTCCCGTCCCCCGACTCGGCCTTCTCCAGCACGGCGGCGAACGCCCGCACCGCGGCCGGCTCGACCTCCAGGAACGACGGCAGCCCGAGGTCGACGAGCACGATCTCCGCCCCCTCGGCCTTGGCCGCCGCACACGCCCGCGGGAACGCCACCGGCATCGGCCGAGCCTCCGGATTCCACGCCGCCAGCGCCGCCACCGACGTGAACACCGGCAGCGCCCGCGTCCCGTCCGGAGCGACGAGCGTCACCAGGGCCATATCGCTGTTCTTGTCCCGCCGCAGGCTCCGCCCCTGGTCGTCAACGACCTCCTCGGCCTCCCCGAGCACCGCGACGATCGGCGTCAGCACCCGCGCGTTGAGCAGGTAACCGTACGCATGCTCGACCGCCGCCTCCCCGCGCCCATGCGCCTCCAGGACGGCCAGCAGCGCGGGATCCGCGGTGCCACTGTCTTCGGGGAAGGCGGAGGGGGCGATGGTGCGTCCGGCGAAGTCGGTCATGAGGTCGACTGTAGTCGGCGCGGGGGCGGGGGCTGGACCGGAGGGATCGGCGCTTGGTTCAGCGGTCGGTTCAGCGGTCGGTTCAGCGGTCGGTTCAGCGGTCCGCTCAGCATGCGGCTCGGCGGTCAGCACAGCACTCGGTTCAGCGGTCGGTTCAGCGGTCGGTTCAGCAGTCAGCTCGGCGGTCAGCTCGGCGGTCAGCCCGGCCCCGGCAGGCTGTTCGGCATTCGGCTCGGCAGCAACTTCGGCATGCGGCCTGGCAGGCTGTTCGGCATTCGGCCCGGCAGCAACTTCGGCATGCGGCCCGGCAGGCTGTTCGGCGCTCGACTCGGCAGCAACTTCGGCATTCGGCCCAGCAGGCTGTTCGGCATTCGACTCGGCAGCAGCTTCGGCATTCGGCCCAGCAGGCTGTTCGGCGCTCGGCCCGGCAGCAGCTTCGGCACTCGGCCCAGCAGGCTGTTCGGTGCTCGGTTCGGCGATCAGCCTGGTATTCAGCGTGGCATTCGGCTTGGCGGTGGCGACATCGGCGCTCGGTCCGGCGGTGGCGACACCGGCGCTCGGTTCGGAGGCGCCGATGCCGACCAAACCAGTGGTGGTTCCGGCCGCGTCGGCCATCGGCTCACCGGCCGGTCCGGAACCCCAGCCGGCGGTTCCCGGATCAGTGTTCTGTGAATTAGTCGACAAAGCGATCGTCGGGGCGGTCTGCGGCATCGAAACGTTCGCGCCGGCCCACATCACCCCCGGCGTGTCCGGCCCGAAGCCGTAGCCGAACGCCAGCTCAGGACCGGCCCCCGCAGCTCCGGCCGCGGCCGCCGCGCGCGCCCGCCGCCGTCCCCGCACCACCAGCCATCCGGCCAGCAGCAGCGATCCGGTCCCGGCCACCGCGGCGTCCGCGATCCCGCGCTCGCGCCGCGTCAGTCCGCCGGCGCTCTGGTCGGCGACCGTCGCGGGCCCGTAGCCGAAGTACCGCGGCCCCTTGTACGGCGCGGCCGTCGCGGTCGGCGGCTGTGCGGGAACGCCGGCGGCCGCCTTCAACGCCGCCACCGGGTCCACGATCCCGTTGCCGAGTTCGTCGTCGCGGCCGCTGGAGGGGCGGGAGCTGGCGGTGTTCTTGAGGATCTGCGCGACCTGGAGCGGGCTCAGCGCGGGGTTGGCCGAGCGGATCAGGGCCACGACGCCGGCCACGTAGGCGCAGGCCGGGCTGGTGCCCGCGCCGACCAGGGTGTCGGTGCCGAGGATCGGACCGAAGTCGGCGTAGGCACCGTCGCCGACATCGTCAACCGGCAGGGCCATCGGGATGGCGACGCCGGGGGCCGCGACCGCGACGTCCCAGCCGGTGGAGGAGAACGAGGCGCGGACGCCGTGGCGGTCGACCGCCGCCACGCCAATGACGCCGCGCTCCCCGGCCGGGTACTCGGTGACGTCCCGCGCCGGGTCCCGGCCGCCGTTGCCGGCCGCCACGACGATCGACACGCCGTGCGCCAGCGCGTAGCGCACCGCGTCGGCCTCGTGGGTGGTGTCGCTGTCCGCGCCCTGGACGGTGCCGCCCAACGACATGCTGATCACCTGCGCGCCGTGGTCGACGGCGTAGCGGATGCCCTCGGAGATCGGCGTGTGGGACAGCTCCAGCAGGCCGCGGTCCGGGTCCTCGTCGTCGCGGATCACTCGCACCGACAGGATCTTCGCCTCCGGGGCGACGCCCATGATGCCCGCGCTGTTGCCGGGGCCGTGCCCGTGGCCGGCGATGACCGAGGCCATCCCGGTGCCGTGCACACCCCACTGCGGGTCGCCCGGCTTCTCCTTCCCGCCGACCAGGTCCGGCCCGGCGGTCACCTGCCCGGCCAGGTCCGCGCGGGTGCCGACGACGCCGGTGTCCAGCACCGCGACCGTGACGCCGGCGCCCTTGGTGGTCTTCCACGCCTGCGGCAGGTTGAGGAAGGCGATCGGCCACTGCGCGTCGCGCACCGCGTCGGCGTGCGCGGCCGGCGCGGTCAGGAGGATCGGGAGTGCGGCGGCGACGGTCAGCGCCGCGACCCGGCGCAGCCGGACGAAGCCTTGCCTGGCGCCCGGTTCGTAACCTCGCTCGAAGCCCTGCTCAAAGCCCCGCCCAAAGCCCGGCACAGAAGTCCTTCCCGATCCCATGCGCTACTTCTTCGCCGCGTCGTCGAACTGCGTGGCGAACACCTGCGACAGCCCCAGCGCCGCCTGCACCGGCGGCGAGTCGCCGCCCAGCGACTTGGCGGTCCCGATCCGCAGCACCGCGTCCGTCGAGCCGGGCCGGCCGTCGGCGAACGACGAGACCACGTACACCAGGTAAGAGCCGTCGATCGAGGCCTGCGAGTTCCACACCGTGCGCTGCGCGTCCTTCCAGGCGGCGGCCGGCGTCCCGGGCGGCGCGAACACCCCGGGCATCAGCTCGGGCCGGCGCGAGTCGGCGTCCGGCGTCCACTGCCGCCACACCTGGTCCCGGGCCGCCGTGGGGCCGTCGATCACGACGATCCCGACCGTGGCGAACACCGTCTGCGTGATGTCGGTGTAGGTCGCCCGAAGCACCTTCACGCACGCTGTCTGCGGCGCGTCCTTGCCCAGCTCGGAGACGAAGTCCTTCGGCAGCACGTCGCACCCGGCGGCGTCGGCGACGCCGAGGCGCACGTACTGGCTGCCCGGGCTGACCGTCGCCGGGAACAGCTGCTCGACCGTCTTCGTCCGCCACAGCGCCCGCACCGCCCGGTCCTGAAGCTCCGACGGCGCCACCGCCGCCGCTTGCAGCGCCCCCGCCAGGCTGCCCGCGCCTATCAAGCCGACCGAGCCCGCAGAGCCCGCCGATCCGGTCGAACCCGCCGAACCGGCCGACCCCGCCGCGCCCGCGCCCGAGCCCAGGCCCGAACCCGAGATCGCGCCCGAGCCCGAACCCGACCCCGGCGACCCGGTCGCCACCACCGCGGCCGTGGCCACGACTGCTCCGACCAGCACGGACGCCGCCGCGCCCCACCAATAGCCCTTAACCATGCCGCCACCGGCCATGGCCTGCCCCGCCCCCGACACGTGCGACCCCCGACCCGGCTTTCGCGAGCCCGGGCACAGCTGCCGGCGCGGACCGCGCGCTCTCCACCGCGTCCACCCCAACACCCCTATCCGAAACCGAACGCCCAGAAGATTAGCCGCCCCACCACCGCGTGCGTAACCTCACCTCCCCTATCGCCCCGCCGCCGGCGTGTGCGAGGCTGATCTCATGCCCCCCACCCCGCCCGGCCCCGACGCGGACCGCCGCCGCCTCGACACCGCGACCGCCGCCCTCGAGCCGCCGTTCGCCGCCGTCGATCTGGACGCGTTCCACGCCAACGCCGCGGACCTGACCCGGCGCGCGGCCGGCAAGCCGATCCGCGTGGCGAGCAAGTCGGTGCGGTGCCGGGCGCTGCTGGAGGAGGTGCTGGCGCTGCCGGGCTACCAGGGCATCCTGGGCTTCACGCTGCCCGAGGCGCTGTGGCTGGCCGAATGCGGCTTCGACGACATCGTGGTGGCCTACCCCAGCGCCGACCGGGCCGCCTACGCCCGGCTGGCCGGGGACGCCGCCGCGCTGGCCGCCGTCACCGTCATGATCGACAGCGTCGACCACCTGGACCTGATCGAGAAGGCGGTGGCCGGGGCGGACGGGGGCGCGGGCGCCCCGATCCGGGTCTGCATCGACATCGACGCGGCGTTCCACGCCGCCGGCGGCCGGGTCCGCATCGGCGCGCGCCGCTCCCCGCTGCACACCCCGGCGCAGGTCGCGGCGATGGCCCGCGAGGTGGTGCGGCGCGACTCGTTCAAGCTCGTGGGGCTGATGGCCTACGAGTCGCAGATCGCCGGCGTCGGCGACGCCCCGCCCGGACGGCCGCTGCGCGGCGCGGCGATCCGCGCGATGCAGAGCCGCTCGGCGCGGGAACTGGCGGCCCGGCGCGCGGCGATCGTGGACGCGGTGCGGACGCTGGCGCCGCTGGAGTTCGTCAACGGCGGCGGCACCGGCAGCATCGAGCGCACCACCGCCGAGGACGCGGTCACCGAGATCGCGGCCGGGTCCGGGCTGTACCAGCCGTGGCTGTTCGACTCCTACCGGGCGTTCCGCGGCCGGCCGGCGGCGCTGTTCGCGCTGCCGGTGGTGCGGCGTCCCGGCCCGGAGGTGGCGACGGCGCTGGGCGGCGGCTACCCGGCCTCGGGCGTGGCCGGCAAGGACCGGCTGCCGCAGCCGTACCTGCCGCCGGGGCTGTCCTACGACCCGAACGAGGCGGCCGGCGAGGTGCAGACGCCGCTGCTGGGCAAGGTGGCCGCGACGCTGCGGGTCGGCGACCGGGTGTGGTTCCGGCACACCAAGGCCGGCGAGCTGTGCGAGCGCTTCGACACGCTGTACCTGATCTCCGGGGACGAAGTAGTGCGCTCCGTGCCGACGTACCGGGGCGAGGGCAAGACCTTCTTGTGAAGGAAGCGACCTCGCTGGGCAGGGCTGTGGAGCCCTTCCATCGCGGGATCGTGATGGTCTCCGGCGCGCCCGGAGCCGGCAAAACCACCCTCGCCAGGCCGCTGGCCCGCGCGCTGGGGATGCCGCTGTTCGCGAAGGACAGCATCAAGGAGCGGATCCACGACGTGCTGGCCGGGGCCGGCACGGACGACGCCGGGGACGAGCCCCGCGACCGCCTCGGGCTGGCCGCCGAGCCGCCGTGGTCACGACGGCTCGGGGCGGCGTCGATGGAGCTGTTGTGGCTGCTGGCCGCCGATGCTCCGGCGTGCGTGCTGGAGGCCAACTTCTGGTACGGGCACGAACACCAGAACGCCTCGCTGCGGGCGCTGACCGACGGCGGCAGGCTGGTCGAGGTCCACTGCACCGTGCCGCGCGAGGAGGCCATCCGGCGGTACGCCGCCCGCCACGCGGCGGGCGAGCGGCACGCCGTGCACACCGACGCCACACTCACCCCCGAACGCTGGGAGCAGCACTTCAGCGCGCCGATCGGGGTCGGACAGGTGATCGAGGTCGACACGTCGGGGCCGGTGGATGTGGCCGCCCTGGCCGTGTCGGTTCGGGCGTTGCTGGGCTGAGCGACCCGGCCGGACCACTTCAGCGGGTCCAGCGGGACGACGCTTCGTCCCACCGGACCCGCCCTGGGTGACTTCGCGGCTAGAAGTCCCCGTAGTCGACCTGCCAGCAGGTCAATCCCATCCGCCGCCAGAGCGCGACCACCCGCGACCGGTCGTCCAGCACCACGCGGACCGCGAACCGGTGTCGGACGTGCGCGTCGAACAGCTCGCTTTTCACGATGTCGTCCCCGCGCGTGTCGCCGGCCTTGCGCATCCACAGCTCGTCGTACGCGACGCCGTTCGCCGCCAGCCACCGCTCGGTGCCCTCGCGCACGTCGTCGCCGCGGCCCGACATCAGGATGATGCGGTCCCCGCGCGCCGCGAACGCCACCAGCGCGTCGGCGGTGGCGACGATCAACGTGTCGGTATCCACCTTCGCCCAGTCGTACGGACCACGGTTGGTGTTGTCGGCGAGCGTGCCGTCGATGTCGCACAGCACCGCGCCCGCCAGCGTCGCGTCGGCCACGTAGGTCGTCGCCGGCACGACCTCGTTCAGCTCGTCCGCACTGAGCTTCCAGCCCGAGGACTTCGTCGAGGCCAGCCGCAGCGCCATCGCGCGGATGTGGTCCTCCCCCACCGGATTCGGGCGCGACGCGTCGCGGCGCACGCATTCCTCGACGTCCACATCGGTCAGGTCGTGCACGCGGAACTCCGCACGGCCGCCGAGCAGCTGCTTGAGCCGCTTGGGGATGCGCGAGACGAGGTGGGTGTTGTCGACGACCACGTCAAAGCCGGACTCGACGGCGGCCAGCACCGCCGCGTCCTGCACCGCGAGCACAGTCTCCTCATGACCGCGGCCCAGACGCTTGGAGCCGTCGTTGTCGTCGAGCATGCGGCGCAGGTCGTCCAGGCTGACCCGGCGCATCCGGCCGTCGGCGGCGGCCATCAGCTCGCGGGCGCGAGTCGACTTGCCGGAGGCGGGCAGGCCGCGCATCAGGTGGACGACCGGCTTGCCGCGGTGGACGCCGGGGCCGGTCGGGACGGGGGCGAGGTCGATGTCGGCTTCGGCTTCGGCTTCGGCTTCGGCACCAACAGCGCCTTCTGCGGCAGCAGCGTCCTCCGCAGCAGCCACGACACCGACACCAGCTCCGACGCCGACTCCGGCTCCGGCTCCGGCTCCGGCTCCGGCTCCGGCAAGGCCAACGGTGGCGGCGGTCGCGGCGCTCGCCTCCGCAGCACCGCCACCCTCCCCCGAGGACTCGTCAGAGAACTCATCGTCCTTCTGGAACGCCTCACCAGCCTCCGGCTTCAGCACCCGCCACACATGCATGGCGATCGGCCGCCCGTCCAGCATCAGGAACATCCCGGCCCGCACGAACCCGTCGAACTCCTTCGCCGCCCGCGCGTACGCCCCACGCTCACCGGCCAGGTGCGCCAGCGACTGGTGCGCCTGCTCGATCTGCGCGATGAGCACGTCGGCGCGCGCCGCCAGCTCGTCGCAGACCCCGCGGACCCAGGCGTCGTACTCATCGGGCACGTCCTCCAGCAGCGGCGCCAGCGGCCCGCCGGGGATCCGCCGCATGCCGACGACCTCGTTGGGCTGCACCCCGATCGCCTGCGCGATCTGCACGTCGGTCGCCTCGGGGTACCGCTGCACGGCCAGCGCGCGCCAGATGTGCTTCGGGGTGACGCTGGTCAGCCGGTAGTGCAGCGAGACGTAGCCGGACAGCTTGGTCTTGGTCCGCAGGCCGGAGGCGAAGCGGATGACCCAGCCCTCGGCGTCGGTGCCGGTGGCGCCGGCGCCGTCGAGGTGCTGGTTCTGGTCGGCCAGCGTGGCCAGCACGCCGAAGGTGTCGGTCCAGTCGTAGGTGCGCACGACGGTGCCAACGCCCTGCCAGGCCGGCGCGGCCTCGCGCAGCGGCAGCTCGGTGCCGTCGGCCCGGTAGGCGGCCAGCAGCACCAGGTCGCGGCGGTCGCCGTAGTTCACGACGATGCGGTTCTCCGGGTAGACGATCTCGGCGAGGTAGGTCACCGAGGGGTCGAGCGCGGAGGTGTCGGCCTGGTCGAGGTGGCGCTGCGCCCAGGCCGCCTGGTCGGAGATGAACGAGCCCTTCGACGCCGCGCGCCAGGCGCCGTCGTAGTGGAAGACGATGCCCAGCGAGCCGTCGACCTTGTCGTAGACCTCGAACGGCTCGTCGGGCAGCGGCGGGGCGTAGTCGAACTTGCCGTGCTGGCCGTGGTTAAAGAACTTCGGCAGGCACCAGGCGGCGATCCGGCCGGTGCGGTCGTCGACTATCAGCCCACGAGTACGGACGGTGACCGGGGTCCAGTACTGGTCGTACTGGCAGCTGCGGCTGTAGGAGTAGATCGACAGCGGCAGGCTCGGGTGCGTGCGGCGGGTGACCCGCTCGTCGGCGACCTCCCGTTGCAGCTCCCGCGGATCCAGGACGGCGGACAGCAGCGGACGCTCCCCCGCGCCCGCCGCGTCGGTCCGGTCACTCATACTCGGTTCCCCCGCTCCTCGTCACGTACTCCGCCGAGACGATCTTGCCGATCGTCCGGCTCCCCACCACGTCGTTGCGGTGCTCGCGCTGGGCGCGCACCACGATGCCTTCACGGATGTGGGCACCGGTGCCGCTCACCGTCTCCTTGCCGGAGGCCAGCGCGAGCAGCAGCGACTCATCGTAGGGGCCCTCGTAGAGGACCGGCACACGCGGGATGTCCAGGTCCGCCAGCGAGGCCAGGACCTCGGTCTGCTCCGGCGCGTCCAGCCAGCGGACGACGCCGTTCACGTCGATACAGATGTCGAACACGGCGTAGCCGGGCCGGTCCTGCGCGTCGGCGCCGTAGGCGAGGTCCTGGACGCCCTTGCCGTAGACCTCGCCGTAGATGCCGACGCGGAGCGCGCCGTAGGCCTCAGCGATCCGGGCGGCGGCCTCGGGCAGGCGGTAGGCGAGGACAGTGCGCCAGTAGAGGTTTCGGTCGGCCTCGGCCAGCGACAGGCTCTTGGCACCGAAGCCCTTGGACGACACGAGGTTCTCACCGGTCTCGGCCAAATACGTGTACAGACAGCAGGTGCCGTGCACCTTCTCGGTGGCGGACACCGGCTCGCCGGGCTCGAAGATGCCGGGGTAGCGGGCGATGTTCTCGATGTCGGTCCAGGGCAGCAGGTCGGCGGCCGACAGCACGTCGCCGGACATGCTCACCGGGACCGGCGGCACCCACTTGACGACGCCGAGCAGCTCGGCGAAGTCCACACCGTCCCGGTGCGCGGCGGCCAGGTCGACGTCGGCAACGGCCTTCGGCAGGCAGACGATGCCCTGCGACAGCTCGCCGCGCAGCCGGATGGCCTTGACGCGGTCCTTGTCCGGGCCGGCCAGCCGGCCGGTGAGCCCGAGCTCGTCGATCAGCCCGGCCGGGAGAACGGCCTGCTCGGGGATGTATATCGCGTGCTGACCGGACCGATAGGCACCCTTCGCGACGACGGCGCGGTAGAGACCGACCTGCGCCAGCTCCAACGCGTCGGCGTTGGGGTGGACGTGGATCGTCAGGGGTTCGGCGGTGACACGCAGGGTGGACATGGGCCTTCTCGTCTCGTGGTGGGCCAGGCGGCTGGGATCAGGGGGCTGGGATCAGAGATCAGAGATCAGGGATCAGACATCTGGGATCAGGATCCGCGGTCCGGAATCGGACTCCACCGACGGTAGAGCGTGAGCAGCGATCGAGGCACCGGGTTTTTCGAGGCATAGGACCGCTGATTCCTGGCCGGGTCGGCGAGACGTCCGACCCGGCCAGGCGGTTCTGGTCTGGCGCAGCGCTGCCGGTTCGGACGCAGCGCTGCCGGTTCGAGCACAGCGCTGGCGGTTCTGACGCAGCGCCGCTCGTTCCGACGCAGCGCCGCCGGTTCCGACGCAGCGCCGCTCGTTCTGGCGCAGCGCCCGTCCGGCCCCGGCGCTCGAACCAGGCCCAGCGCTCGTTCCGGCCGAGCGCTCGACCAGACCGAGCACTCGACCGCCCTCACTAACTAACTAAAGCCGCGGGTCCACCGGCTCGGACTCCAGCGCCAGCACGGCGAACACCGCCTCGTGGACCCGCCACAGCGGCTCCCCGGCGACGAACCGCTCCAGCGATTCGAGCCCGAGCGCGTACTCACGGCTGGCCAGCGAGCGCTTGCGCCCCAGGCCGCGCTTCCGCAGCCGCTCCAGGTTCTCCGGCTCCAGGTATGCGGGGCCGTAGATGATCCGCAGATACTCCGGTCCCCGGCACTTCACCCCGGGCTGCACCGGGCCGCGGCTGCCAGGAGTGAAGCCGTGCAGCGGCTTGACCACCATGCCCTCGCCGCCGGCCCCGGTCAGCGCCAGCCACCAGTCCGTCGCCTCGGCTACCGACGCCTCGTCGTCGAGGTCGACGACGCGGCGCTCGGTCCGGGTGAAGAACTCCGGATCGGCGGCGACCAGGCGGTCGGCCAGCTCGATGTGCCAGGCGTTGCCCTTGCCGACGGCGTGGTTCGCCCCCTGCGACGCCAGCACCTGGAACGGCGCCAGGCGAAGGCCGTCCAGACCGTCCACCGGCCAGCAGTAGCGGCCGTAGGCGGCGGTGAAGGCATCGGCGTCGGCCAGGCGGCGTTCCTGGCGCGCGGCGAGGTCGCCGACGTCGAGCCCGCGCGCCACTGCGGCGGTCAGCACCGACGTGGCGGCGGCCAGCGCGGTGCGCGCCGCGGCGCCAACGGCGGCGTACTGGTCCCGCAGCAGCCCCATCGCCTTGGCGGACCAGGGCAGCAGCTCGCAGTCCAGCAGCAGCCAGTCGGTGTCCAGCGCCGACCACAGGTCGGCGGTGTCGGCGGCGGCGCGGACCCGGGCCAGAATCGCCTCGATCTGCTCCGGGCGGTCGAAGAAGGGGCGTCCGGTGCGGGTGTACACGGCGCCGGTGCTGCCGTCGTCGACGCCGAAGCGGCTCCGGGCGGCGTCCGGGTCGCGGGCGAGGACGACCACGGCGCGCGAGCCCATGTGCTTCTCCTCGCACAGCAGTTCCCTGACGCCCTCCTCGCGGTAGGCCTGGAACGCCTCGGCCGGGTGCTCCAGGAAGCCGGGCAGCGTCGAGGTCGCGCACGGGGCCATCGTCGGCGGCAGGTACACCAGCCAGCGCGGGTCCACCGCGAAGCGGCTCATCACTTCGAGCGCGGCGGCGGCGTTCTCCTCCTGGACGGTGACCCGGCCCAGGTGGCGGGCCTCGACGACGCGCCGGCCCAGGACGTCGTCCAGGTCCAGCACGCCGGGGTCGCGGCGCACCACGCCGGAGGCGGAGGCGAAGGTGGTGGC
Organism: Catenulispora yoronensis; assembly: GCF_039531695.1. Classification (NCBI taxonomy): domain Bacteria; kingdom Bacillati; phylum Actinomycetota; class Actinomycetes; order Catenulisporales; family Catenulisporaceae; genus Catenulispora; species Catenulispora yoronensis. The sequence goes on along the minus strand of NZ_BAAAQN010000057.1, from coordinate 40,641 downwards.
CTCCAGGGGGCGCACCGGCTCGTACCAGACCTGCTCGGCCGGCACCGAGACCGGCTCGCGCTCGGGGTACCGCAGGGCGCTGAGCCGGCCGCCGAACACCGCGCCGGTGTCCAGACACAGGGTGTTGTTGACCCACTCCAGGTCCAGGACCGGGGTGTGGCCGTACAGCACGGTCGCCTTGCCGCGGTAGTCGTTGGCCCAGGGGTAGCGCACGGGCAGGCCGAACTCGTCGGTCTCGCCGGTGGTCTCGCCGTACATCGCGAACGAGCGGACGCGGCCGGAGGCACGGCCGTGGTACTCCTCCTTCAGACCGGCGTGCGCGACCACGAGCTTGCCGTCGTCCAGGACGTAGTGGCTGATCAGACCGTCGCAGAAGGCGCGGACACGCTTGCGGAAGTCCTCATCCTCGGCATCGAGCTGCGCCAGCGACTCGGCCAGGCCGTGGGCGACCTTGACCTTGCGGCCATCCAGGGCCCGGACCAGTTTGTTCTCGTGGTTGCCGGTGACGCACAGCGCGTGCCCGGCCTCGACCATGCCCATCGCCAGGCGCAGCACGCCGGGAGTGTCCGGACCGCGGTCGACGAGGTCGCCGACGAAGACGACGGTGCGGCCGTCGGGGTGGACGGCGTCGACGGGGCGTCCGCGGTCGTCGCGGAGCATGGTGTAGCCGAGAGCGGCGAGCAGCGACTCCAGCTCGGAGCGGCAGCCGTGAACGTCGCCGATGACGTCGAAGGGGCCGGTGAGCTCGCGCTTGTCGTTGTAGGCCTTCTCGTAGGTGATGACGGCTTCGTCGACCTCTTCGACGCCGCGCAGCACGTGCACCTTGCGGAAGCCCTCGCGGGAGAGGTTGCGCAGGCCGCTGCGCAGCTCGCGACGCTGGCGGGAGACGACGTGCGCGGGGAGGTCCGCGCGGTCGGGCCGGGCGGCGTTGCGGTCGACGCAGGTCCGCTCGGGGACGTCCAGGACGATCGCGACCGGCAGCACGTCGTACTCGCGCGCCAGCTTGACCAGGGCCTCCCGGGCCTTGGCCTGGACGTTGGTGGCGTCGACGACGGTCAGCAGGCCGCGGCGCAGGCGGATGCCGACGATGTGGTGCAGGAGGGCGAAGGCGTCGGGGGTGGCGGCCTGGTCGTTCTCGTCGTCGGCGACGATGCCGCGGCAGGCGTCGGACGAGACGACGGCGGTGGGGCGGAAGTGCTTGCGAGCGAAGGTCGACTTGCCGGAGCCGCTGGTACCGACGAGGACGACGAGGGAGAGTTCCGGGACGGGAAGGTCAGACATCGTCGGCCTCCTTTGTAGGTGCGGTGGGTTCGGGGGCGGTGGCAGCGGGCGCGGATTCGGGCGCGGGCGCGGTTGTGCGCTCGGCGGCGCCCTTGCCGACAGTGAACAGCGCCAGCTGCGTCGACGGCCCCAGCTCCGGATCCTCCTCGCCGACCGGCTTGAAGCGGACGTCGTAGCCATGGGCGGCGGCAACGCGCTCGGCCCAGGCCCGGAACTCAGCACGCGTCCACTCGAAGCGGTGGTCGCTGTGGCGGAAGCGCCCGGCTTCGAGGCTTTCGTAGCGGACGTTGAACTCGGCATTCGGGGTCGTGACAACGACCGCCCGGGGGTGCGCGGCGCGGAAGACGGCGTGCTCCAGGGCGGAGAGGCGATGGGGGTCGACGTGCTCGATGACCTCCATCAGCACGGCGGCGTCGTAGCCGGCCAGGCGCGCGTCGGTGTAGGTGAGGGCGCCCTGACGCAGAGTCAGACGCGCCTGGACCCGCTCGGGAAGCCGATCGACACGCAGCTTGCGCGCAGCCATCTGCAACGCGCGGGCCGAGACATCGATGCCGACAACCTCGGTGAAGGCACGCTCCTTGAGCAGGTCACGCAGCAGCGCACCCTCGCCACAGCCCAGGTCCAGCACACGGGCCGCCTCAACCTCGTGGAGCGCGGCGACAACGGCCAGACGACGCGCGGCGGCCAGGCTCTGCTTGCGTTCACTCGCCTGGCGCAACTTCGGGTCGGATTCATTGACCGTGATCGACTCGGCGGCCGACGCTGGAGCAACGATTCCGGGCGCGCCTTCTCCTTCTGGGTGGTCGAGCCCCCTGGGTGGGTGGGGTGTGTGTACGTCGCCGAGCGTGGTCTGGGCCTGCGGCGTGTGCGTGCCATCGGGCGCGGCCTGAGACTGCGGCGTGTGCGCGGCGTCGGGCGCGGTCTGCGGCGTGTGCGTGGCCTGCGGCGTGCGCGCGGCGTCGGGCGTGGCCTGCGCCGTGTGCGCGGCGTCGGGAGCCGTCTGAGACTGCGGCGCGTGCGCGGCGTCGAGGGTGGCCTGCGGCGTGTGCGTGTGCGCATCGTCAAGCGTGGCCTGCGGCGTGCGCGCGTCATCGGGCGCGGCCTGGGTCTGCGGCACCTGCGCGTCGTCGCTCTCCTCCTCGAACTCGAACCCGACCGCGTTGTCCAAAGCCTCCGGCTCGACGTCGTCGACCTCCGCCAGGCGGGCCAAGGCCTCGCGGACGAGCGGCTGGCGGCGGGCGAGGTAGCGGCGGGCGATCATGCCGCGCATCGGGTGCGTGCCGAGCCAGCCGCCGCTGACGCGGACCAGCTTGTCGACCTCGTCGTCGGCGACCCAGTAGTGCTTCGACCCGTCGAGGGCGGCCAGCAGGACGAACAGGTGCGACAGCGCGTCGGTCAGGCGGAGGGTGCCGGTGAGGGTCAGGCTCGTGTAGCGGGAGGCGCCCCAGTCGGGGAAGGCCGGGTCCAGCAGAACCTGCTCCGCGGCGACGGTCCATCCCAGCGGCTCGAACAGCTCGGCGGCGAGCTCGGGCTCCCGGCAGATCAGCGTCGGCACCTCGATGCGTAGCGGAAGCGGCGTGGCGGCCAGTTCCGGACGCTGGTCGCAGCGCCCGCGCAGAGCGGTGCGGAAGACGCGGCCGAGGGCGGAGGCCAGGAGCGAGGAGGCGGCGTAGGGGCGGTCGTTGACGTACTGCGACAGCGCGAAGTCCGGCGTGTTGCGGCCCTTGCCGCGGACCAAAGCGACCGGGTCCACCTCCAGCAGGAGCGCGGCGGTGCATTGGTGCTGGTCGGCCACCGGATAGAAGACGTGAGCCCTGCCATAGGTCACGTCGAAGACCTGGACCCGCTCCGGGTTCTTGTGGAGCAGGTACCCCAGGTCGCTGGCCGGCCAGTCGGCGTCGGCCGGCGGCGTCGCGGTAATCGTCAGGAGCATTTGACGATCGTGGCTGAGGCGCCGGGGGCGGGCAAGTCAGTATCGAAAGATAACCACCAGTCAATAACTGAATATAAAAGCCCCAGGCGGGATCCCATAGTGGGTCTCAGCCGATTTCAGCCGACCCCCGACACAGTACTCAAATAGGTCGGCGGCACGGCATCGACCAGCCACACCCCGTTCCCGGTGACATAAAACACGTGCCCGTCCGCGTGCATCCGCGCGGCGGCCACCGCCAGCACCGCCGGCCGTCCATGCCGACCGCCGACCTTCACCGCCGTCTCCGTGTCCGGCGACAGGTGCACGGCGTGCCGCGCCATCGGCAGCAGACCGCTGCGCCAGATCTCGGCGACGGACCCGTGGCCGGTGCCGTGGTACAGCACCTCGGGCGGCTCGGCCGGTTCGTAGCCGAGCTCCACCGGGACCGAGTGGCCCTGGCGGGCGCGGATCAGGGTGCCGGTGTCGTCGAACTCGAATCGGCGCTTGTTGTTCTCGGCCACGACGTGGTCGAGCTGCTCACGGGTGAACGTGCGGCCGTGGGCCGCGGCCTGGGACAGCAGGTCGTCGACGAGGACCCACCCGGCCTCGTCCATGGTGAGACCGATCGCCTCGGGGTTGTGGCGGAGCCAGTTCGACATCCGCTTCGACAAGCGGACCATATCCTTCTCATTCATTGTGCGACCAAGGTCCCGCAACGGCCCGGGTGGACGCAATGGACTTTCCGGAGCGGGGCGGGAAGAGTGGCCAGGTGAGCGTGGAGCCGGAAATCGTGGCCGAACTGTTGTCTTCCTGGGGGCTGGAGGGCGAGACGGTCATCAGTGGCATCGATCAGGGGACGAACAACCAGACCTTTCTCGTCGGCCGCGGGACCGAGCGCCTGGTGCTGAGAGTGAGCCAGTCCCTGTCGCCGGCCGAGGTCCAGGCCGAGCACGCGGTACTGCGGCGGGTACGGCAAGCAGGCCTTCCGTTCCGAGTCCCGGAACCGATGCCGGCCCTGGACGGGGAGACGGTGGTCAAGTCCCCGGCCGGACCCGCGAGTCTGAGTCCGTGGCTTCCCGGCACGCGCCCCGACCTCGCGGACGAGCCGGCGCTCGGGCGCTTCGGCCGGGCAGTCGGACTCTTGGACGGCGCGCTGGCCCGGGTTCCGCTCCAAGAGACGGTGCGGGACTGGCGGGGCGACCCGCTGCGCGTGCCCGGCGCTCCGGCCGTCGCCGCGCTGTGTGCCGAGCTGCGCGGGTCGGGGATCGGCGCGGAGCGTACGACGGTGCTGGAGACGGCGGCCCGGCGCGTCGCCCGCGATTGGCCGAGCCTGCTCGCCGAGCTTCCGGTGCAGGTCATCCACGGCGCCCTGGCCGCGGACAGCGTGCTGGCCGACCCTAGAACAGGCGAGATCATAGGGATCCTCGACTTCGAATTCGCCGGGTCGGGCTTCCGGGTCCAGGACTTCCTCGCCGCCCTGTTCAACTCGGGCGCCTGGGAGCGGCCCGACTGGCTGGCACACACCTCGGCCCTGGCGCGGGGCTACGCCTCGGCCCGCCCGCTGGAGATCGCCGAGATCGACGCCATACCCACGCTCTTGCTAGCCCGCTCAGTCGCCGGGGTCTTGTGGCGGGCGAGCCGCTGGCGCGTGGCCCGGGCCCAGCTCGACGACGTCGCGAGCCGACTCAGGAAGCTGGAGGCGCTGACGGTGTGGCTGGCGGCCGATCGCGAGATGTTCCAGTCGATGATGGCTGACACCAACGGGCACTGAGCGGCAGTGGTACCGAGCAGCACCGAGCAGCACCGAGCGAGCGCCTAGCGGACCCTGAGCCCACGTTCTCCGCATAGGTACTGAATAGGCATCAAATAACCCCGGATAAGCATTCGGCTCCGGTTCCCGCCGGGAATGGGCGACGGGTTCCGGAGCCGAACGCTGTACGAGATGCCACCTTCTCGCCGACATATAGGCGTCACAGCCTTCGCTGGCGTTACACCCCCGCGCAATAATTCCTAAACATGCTGCTGACCTGCGGCGGGAGTGCCCAGACTGCCGTAGCGCTGCATCCGCTGCCACCGCAAACGGGTCCCGACGACCGCTGTGACGAGTGAGTGGATTACCACTAGGTACATCAACTGGCGGTACACCACCTGTTGCAGCGGCAGCGTCCATAGGGCCGTCGCGCGCTCGCCGTCCAGCCGGAAGGCGTAGAAGGCCATCAGGGCCTGCACCGCCAGGAACGCCAGCCACACCGCCCCGACCCGCGCCGCGTTGTCGAACACGAGGCCGTAGACGGCCAGCACGTCGACCACCGGCGCCAGCAACGGCATCAGCACCTGGAACAAGAACATGTAGGTCAGGCCGCGCCGGCCGAGCCTGCCCTCGGCACCGCCGCGCAGCACGCTGCTCCGGTGCTTCCACATGGCCTGCAACGTGCCGTAGCACCAGCGGTAGCGCTGCCGCCAGAACTGCCGCAGCGAGGTCGGGGCCTCGGTCCAGGCCACGGCGCGCTCCTCGTAGACCGCGCGCCAGCCGTCCCGGATCACGGCCATGGTGAGGTCGGTGTCCTCGGCAAGGGTGTCGTCGCTGACGCCCCCGACCCGGGTCAGCGCCTCCCGCCGGAACGCCCCCACGGCGCCGGGCACCGTCGGCATGCAGCCCGCCAGGTCGTACATCCGGCGCTCCAGGTTGAAGCCGACGACGTACTCGATGTGCTGCCAGCGCCCCAGGATGCCCTGACGGTTGCCGACCTTGGCGTTGCCGGACACGGCGCCCACCGAGGGGTCGGCGAACGGTTGCACCAGCCAGGCGATGGTCTCCGGCTCGAAGACGGTGTCGCCGTCCATCATCACCAGCAGGTCGCCGCGCGCCGCCGCCGCGCCGGCGTTGAGCGCGGACGGCTTGCCGCCGTTGGGCTTGCGGATCAGCCGCAGCGGCGGCAGGCCCAGACGCCGCCGGGCGATGAGCTCCTCCACCACGGCGGCGGTGCGGTCGGTAGAGCCGTCGTCGACCACGATGATCTCGATCGGGTGCCGGCTGGCGGACAGCGACTCCACAGTCGCCCGGATCCCGGCCTCCTCGTTGTAGGCGGGCACGATGACCGACACCGGGCGCCGCACCGGCGGTCCCCACGGCGCGGCCCGCCGCTTCTTATGACGGCGCGCCGCGACGAGCAGGATCAGGATCCGGGCGCCAGCCACGACCCCGGCGGCAAGCACCGCCCAGCCGAGCCAGTGCACGACGAACCCCGACACCTCCACCGCACCGATCAGCGCCTCGCCCTTCCAGCGCGCGCCAGTCCCGGCCGGCACCATCGGCGAGGGAGCGCCGACGGCGGCGCTGACGGTCGCGAACGTGTAGCCGCGGGCCTGCAACGCCGGGATGAGCCGGTCCAGCGCCGCGACGGTCTGGGACCGGTCGCCGCCACCGTCGTGCAGCATCAGGACGAAGCCGGGCGGCGGGGTGCCGGCCGCGGGGCTTGGAACCGTGTCGGCCGCGGCAGTCGGCAGGGTGCCTGCCGCCGCGCTTAGCGAGGTGCCTGCTTTCGCGCTTGGCGCAGTACCTGGCTTCGCACTTGGCGCAGTGCCAGCCGCCGCGGTCGGCGGAGCAGCGGCTGCCGCGCTCGACTCCACCACCGGCGCGACCGCGTTGTCGACGATCTTCTGGACGCCGTCGCGCCGCCAATCCTCGCTGTCCCGATCGGTGAGCACCACCAGGTAGCCGTGCTTGCCGGCGTCCTGCAGGGCGGCCCAGTCCAGCCGGTCCAGCGCGTCGGGCTCGGAGGAATACGGCGGCCGCAGCAGCGGGGTCGACACCCCGGCGGCCCCGGCGATCGCCGACTGGGTCTGGGAGAACTCCAGGTCCCGGCGCCAGGCCGGCTCGGTGGCGAGGTCGGCGTGGGTAAAGGTGTGGACGCCGACCTCGTCCCCGGCCCGCACCTCGTCGTGCACCAGCCCCGGGTACTGCGCCACGTGCGCGCCGATCAGGAAGAACGTGGCCGGCACGTGGTGCCTGGCCAGGACCGCGAGCACCTCCGGGGTCCAGCGCGGATCGGGGCCATCGTCGAAGGTGAGCGCCACCTTGCCGGGCTGCGCGGACAGCGAACGCTGACTGCCGGAGCGGGTGTCGACGACCGGCCCGCCCGCCGCCATCTCCGGCGGCACGCCCACGGCGCCCAACGGCCGGTGCGGACCGCCGGTGCCCTCCCCGCCGACCTGGTGGTCCAGGATGCCGCCGAGCAGCAGCATCGAGGCCAGCGCCAGAGTCATGGCGCCCATCAGGACCCAGTGACTGCGCGGAGTACGGGCCTTGACCGGCCGATGCCGCACCGGCGGCCGACGCGGCGGCCGGCTCGGACCACGCGGCGGACGCCCGGGGCTCGGCGGCGTGGGCGCGATCTCGCCGGGCCGGACCCTCGGCGCGGGGTCGCCGTCGGGGCGCGGACGCTGGGGTACGGAATGAGCTCGGTCCGGGCGATCGCGGTCGAGCCGGTCCTGGTCAGGTCGCCGGTCCCGGTCGGATCGGTCCTGATCGAGGCGGCCCTGGTCGGGTCGGTCCTGGTCGGATCGGCCCTGATCGAGCCGGTCCCGGTCGGGGCGGTCACGATCGAGCCGGTCCCGATCGGATCGGTCCCGCCCGGTCCCGCCCCGGCGACGGGAATCGGGCCGCTCGCCATCAGGGCGTCCGCGGTGTGAGTTGCTACGAGGAGGTGGGATCGGCATCTCGGTGGGGGCTGTCGGGGCCGGTGGGGGACGGTGCGTTCGTCAGAACAAAGGTTTGTCAGAGTAAGAATTCGCGGTCAGGGCGGGAACCCGATGCCGGGCCGCGTAAGGCCTCAGCCGGTCGGCGCCGACGACGACTTGTGCTGGTGCCCCGGCGGCGTCGGATTGCCGTGCGCGCTCGTCGGCGACGAGGCGGCGGTGCTCACCGGCGCCGACGTAGGAGTCGGCTGAGGCGGCGCCGCGGAGCCGCTCGACGTGGGTTGCGGCGCCGACGCCGAGGTCTGCCCCGCCTTCCCCGGCGTGGAGGCGTGCGTTTCCGGACGGCGCTCCGTCGCACCGGTCGGCCGTCCGGCGGAATGGTCGGCGGCGCCCGGCTTCCCGGACGTCCGCACCCCGTCGGCCCCGTTCGCGACAGCCGACGTCGAAGCCGGCGTCGGAGCCTTCTGCGACGGCACCCCCGGCACCGGCAGCAGTGCGTTCGGCGGTATCGGTCCGCCGGCGAAGCTCACAACAAGCAGCCCGGCGTACCCGGCGACGACAGCCATCGCGGCCAGCGACGCCCGCCGCGCGATCTTACGCCGCCGCCCGGAGGCGTCCACGAAGATCGGCCCGGCCGGCGCAGCGACGTCGGCGTCGGCGGCCTCGTTCGCGTCCTCGGACCAGTCGGACCAGTCGCGCTCGGCCCCGGCCGTGAACCCGCGCTCGAACCCGGCCCCGGTTCCGAACCCCGCCTGACCACCCACCCTCGGCCCCTGCGACCGATGCATGTCGGCGAGATAGTCCAGATCGTCGGCGAGGATCTCCAGATCGGCCGGACCGTGCGGACGAGGGCGCGGTATCGGGTGCGTCGGCCGCTGCCGCCCGGTCGGAGTCTGCACTGTTCCTGGTCGTCCTTCGCCGTGGGCTGTGGCCGGGCCCCGCCGTGAAAGGACGGGGCCCGGACCGGAGGACCGGCCGGCAGGGATGGGTACGGCCGGGCTCGCATGCCGCGATCCCTCTTGCGGGAATAGGCGTCCGGACTCGCGTTGACGTTACCGCCGCAGCTCAGCGCCTGCCGAGATGCGGAGTGTGGGACGGGTTCGGGGTGTGGCCGTGCCCGTTGCCGGCCCCGCCGGAGGTGCTGTCGGCCGGCGTGGTGGGGGTGGCGCCGGCCGGCTTGTGGTCCTTGGACGGGCTCGGCGCGGTGCTCGGCGGCTGGCTGCCGCTCGGGTCCGGCGCCGGATCCGCGGCCGGCGTCGTGGGCTCCGGCGGGACGGCCGCCAGCGCGGTGGCGCAGAATTCCGCGATCTTCTCCTCGCCGCCGGCCAGCGTCGCCAGGGCGTGCCGGTCGTGGCCGGTGAGCGGGCCGCCGGTGCCGGCCTGCTGCGCGGCGAAGACCCGGCACAGCGCCAGGACGTCGACGGCGGTGTCGGCCGAGGTGCTGGTGCCGGGCGCCGGAATCGCTCCGGCTCCGGTCCCGGTCGGCCTCCCCGGGGCCGGGAGCGCTTTGCCGGTGCTGCCGGCCGGGGCCGCCGCGCCGGTCGGGCGGGGCGTGGAGGGACGGGCCGTGGAGCTCGACGCGCCGCCGGCGGCGGAGGTCGGCGTGGTGGCCTCGGGCTCGGGCTCCGGAACGCCAACTCCGCCGAGCACCTGGTGCGCGACCCGCTGGATCGGCGAGGGCAGCACGTCGGCCTCGGCGGCGACCGCCACCCCGGTCACGGTCAGGGCCCCGGCCACGGCGGCCACCTTCACGCCGATCAGCCGGCTCAGCTGGACCACGGCGCCACGCCGGACCGGGGTCGTGCCGGCCCGTTCGAACGCCCGGCGGGCGGCGTCGTAGCCGCGCAGCTCGTGCGGCCGCGCCGGGGCGGCCGCCGCGGCGAGCAGCCGCCGCACCGCCTGCACGTCCGGCGTCGCCAGGTCCACGGGGAAGTCCACGCTGCTCACAGTCATCTCGCCTCCGCTGTCCGCTGAGCCGACGGGGTGGCCGGACCGCCACGCACCGCTCGCGAACGCCGGATCGGGCCCGTTCTGAACGCCCTGATACCCGGTCGTGCCGCGGGGGCCGGCGCGCCCGCCCGGGTCGTCGGCTCCATCCCAGCCAGCCGAGTGTGCCACCCGCGCGGGCCTCCCGGCGACGGCAGAAATCCCAAGATCTGGCAAATCTGTGGGCTTGGGGGCCTGGACCCCGTTTCCGGCGGAGGGTCCGGCGGCGCAGCCAGGGCCGCCGTCGTTCAGCGCCCACGGCCCGCTGAGCAGGCGTTCGGCCGCGGCGTCGGTCAGGCGGTCGGCCCCGTCCGGACCGTATGGATCACCCAAATCGTGCGGATAGTGCAGATCGCCTACGTTCTCACCCATGTTCCGCGCCTTTCACGGTCCGCGAACCCCGGCCAGCCCGGCCCGGTCCCGCGTTTCCGGCCCCCTCCGTTCCCCCTGTCACCCCACGCTGCCGTGGGCGTTCGGCCGCGGCCTCGGAGGCGCCGGCCGTCCCGGCCAGGCCGTCCACCGCGCCTTCCCAGTCGCTGTCGGTCTGTTCGGCGAGGATCACCGCGAGCCGTTTCAGCCCGCGCATCGCGGCTATCCGCACCGCGCCGTCGCGCTTCTCCAGGACTTTGGCGGTCTGGGCCACGTCGAGGCCGGCGACCACGCGTAACAGCACGGCCTCGGCCTGGTCCTTGGGCAGCCGGGCTATCAGCCGCAGCGCGCGCTCGGTGTCCTCCCGCTCGGCGGCGGTGCGCTCGGTGTCGTCGGCGGACGGCCAGTCGGTGGCGATGGCGGCCACGTCGCCGTTGTCCTCTTTGCGGCGGGAGGTCTTGCGCAGCTCGTCCAGGGCGCGATGGCGCGCCACGCGGAACAGCCACACCCGGAACCCGGCGGCGTCGCCGCGATATCCGCGCACGTCCTTGGCCGCCTGCAGCCAGGTCTCGCTCGCCACGTCCTCGGCGTTGTCGCCGACCACCGCACGCAGGTAGCGCAGCAAAGGCGGATGCAGGGCGTGCCAAAGCTCTGCGAATCCGGTCTCCTCGCCGCGGCGGGCCGCGGCCAGGGCGGAATCCAGGTCGCCCCAGGCCAAGCCGTACCCCTCCTCCGACCGTACGTGCCGAGCACTGCTGCTACAGCTTGTCGCCGCGTGAACCTTACACGGAACCCGGGCCGCGTCCGGACCCAAGCCGCCGACATGTCCTTACCCGCCAAGCGCCGCCCGGCGCCGCTCGGGCGCCATGCAGTCGGCGCGCGGCCGGCGCCCGGCCGTCCCGGACGCCGAGCCCGAACGCCGGACCCGGGCGCCGCACCGGCCCGCCGGTCATGGCGTTTTCATGACGGCAGTCATATATTGGTGATGCCAGGCACCCTCGCAGCGCACCGGGAGGACAGCGCATGAGCCCGTTCCGGGGTTCGGTCCCGTTCACGAACCAGTGGGACCACTTCCGCGTGGAGCACGCCGACGGGGTCGCGACCGTCACCCTGAACCGTCCCGAGAAGATCAACGCCCTGACGTTCGAGGCCTACGCCGATCTGCGGGACCTGCTGGCCGAGCTGCCGCACCGGGGCGACACCCGGGTGCTGGTGCTGCGCGGCGAGGGCCCCGGGTTCTGCTCGGGCGGCGACGTCAACGAGATCATCGGCGCGCTGTTGGCGATGCGCCCGGACGAGCATCTGGCCTTCACCCGGATGACCGGGGACGTGGTGCGGGCATTACGAGAAATCCCGGTGCCGGTCATCGCCTCGATCCACGGCGTCGCGGCCGGGGCCGGATCGGTGCTGGCACTGGCCGCCGACTTCCGCGTGGTCGCCGCCTCGGCGCGGTTCGCCTTCCTGTTCACGAAGGTCGGGCTGTCCGGCTCCGACATGGGAGCGGCCTACTTGCTCCCCCGCATCGTCGGCCTGGGCAACGCCACCAAGCTGCTGATGCTCGGGGACACCGTGAAGGCGGCCGAGGCCGACAAGTACGGCCTGGTGAGCGAGCTGGTCGAGGACTCCGAACTGGAAGCGGCGACGAACGCGCTGGCCAGGCGGCTGGCCGACGGCCCGGCGCTGGCCTACGCGCAGACGAAGATGCTGCTCACCCGGGAGCTGGACATGGGGCTGTCGCCGTCGCTGGAGATGGACGCCGCCGTGCAGGCGCTGCTGATGAACAGCCGTGACCACGCCGAGTTCCATCGCGCGTTCAACGCCAAGGAGACGCCGAAGTGGGAGGGCCGATGAGCACCGGGCCCGCCGAGCGGGCCGCCACCACCACTGCCACCACTGCCACTGCCGCCGCCGCCACTACCCCTACGACCCCGCACGAGCTGGTGAACCCGCCGGAGCTGGCAGCCCCGGTCGGCTTCTCGCACGCTGTGGCCGCCGGCCCCGGCCGCACCGTCTACCTCGGCGGCCAGGCCGCGCTGCATCCGGACGGCACCGTCAACCCGGCCGCCGGCCTGGTCGAACAGTTCGACCTCGCGCTGGCCAACCTGGCCGCGACGCTCGCCGCCGCCGGCGCGGCGCCGGAGCACCTGGTGACCGTCACCGTGTTCGCCACCGACGCCGAGCAGTACCGCAAGGACCTCAAGGAGCTGGGACGGGTGTGGCGCCGCCACCTCGGCCGGCACTACCCGGCGATGGCGTTCTTCGAGGTCAAGGGCCTGTTCGACCCGGCGGCGCTGGTGGAGCTGACCGGCGTCGCGGTGGTGCCGTGAGGATCGCGGTCGTCGGCGGCGGACCCGGCGGCCTGTACTTCGCGGCCCTGGCCAAGCAGCTGGACCCCGGCGCGCAGGTCGACGTCTGGGAGCGCAACGCCGCCGACGACACGTTCGGCTTCGGCGTCGTGTTCTCCGACGAGACCCTCGGCGGGATCGAGCACGCCGACCCGGTGATCCACGAGGCGATGGCCGCCGAGTTCGCCCGCTGGGACGACATCGACGTGCACCACGGCGGCCGGGTCGTCACCTCCGGCGGCCACGGCTTCGCCGCGCTGAGCCGGGTGCGGCTGCTGCAGATGCTCCAGCGCCGCTGCGCCGACCTCGGTGTGAAGGTCCGGTTCCTCACCCCGGCGCCCTCGACCGAGCAGTTGGCCGCCGAGTACGACCTCGTCGTGGCCGCCGACGGCGTCAACTCCGCGATCCGCACGAAGTACGCCGACGCCTTCCAGCCCGCCGTGCGGACCCACGACTGCCGCTACATGTGGCTCGGCACCGACCTGGTCTTCGACGCCTTCCGCTTCCAGGTGCAACCGACTCCGCACGGCGTCATGCAGGTCCACGGCTACCCCTACGACGCCCACGGCTCGACCTTCATCGTCGAGATGCACGAGCGGGTGTGGCGCGCGGCCGGCTTCGACCGCTCGGCCGGCCGCGACTTCCAGCCCGGCGAGAGCGACCACGAGAGCATCGCCCGGATCGGCGAGATCTTCGCCGACATGCTCGGCGGCCACCGGCTGATCGCCAACAACTCGCGCTGGCTCAGCTTCGCGACCGTGACCACGGCGCACTGGTCGCACGGCAACATCGTGCTGCTCGGCGACGCAGCGCACACCGCGCACTTCTCCATCGGCTCCGGCACCAAGCTGGCCATGGAGGACGCGCTGGCGCTGGCCGCGTGCCTGCGTGAGAACCCGGACCTGCCCTCGGCGCTGGCCGCCTACGAGGCCGAGCGGCGGCCGGTCGTCGCCTCCACCCAGCGCGCGGCGGCGGCGTCCCTGCGCTGGTTCGAGGACCTGGGCCGCTATACCGACCAGGAGCCGCTCCAGTTCGCCTTCAACCTGCTGACGCGCTCGCGCCGGGTCACCTACGACAACCTGAAGCTGCGCGACCCGGAGTTCGCCGCCGAGGTCAACGGCGACGCGCCCCCGCCGATGTTCCGGCCTTTCCAGCTGCGCGGGCTGACGCTGAGGAACCGCGTGATCGTCTCCCCGATGGACATGTACTCGGCGGTCGACGGCGTCCCCAACGACTTCCACCTGGTGCACCTGGGCTCCAAGGCGCTCGGCGGCGCCGGGCTGGTGATGACCGAGATGGTGTGCGTCTCCCCGACCGGACGGATCACGCCGGGCTGCACCGGGATCTACACCGAGGAGCAGGAAGCGGCCTGGCGTCGCGTCGTCGACTTCGTGCACGGACACTCCGGCGCGGCCATCGGACTCCAGCTCGGGCACTCGGGCCGCAAGGGCTCGACGAAGCTGATGTGGAAGGGCATCGACGAGCCGCTGCCGGAGGGGAACTGGCCGGTCGTCGGCCCTTCGCCGCTGCCCTACCGGCCCGGGGTGAACCAGGTTCCGCACGAGCTCACAGCCACGGAACTCGACGCGATCAAACAGGAGTTCGCCGCCGCCGCCGAACGCGGCGCCCGCGCCGGATTCGACCTGCTGGAGCTGCACTGCGCCCACGGCTACCTGCTGTCGAGCTTCCTGTCGCCGCTGACCAACCGCCGGACGGACTACTACGGCGGCACGCTGGAGAACCGCCTGCGGTTCCCGCTGGAGGTGTTCGACGCAGTGCGCGCCGTCTGGCCGGCGGACCGTCCGACGACCGTGCGGGTATCGGCGACCGACTGGTCCCCCGGCGGCGTGGACGGCACCGAGTCGGTAGCGATCGCCGAAGCCTTCGCCGAGCACGGCGCCGACGCCATCGACGTCTCGACCGGCCAGGTCACCGCCACCGAGAAGCCCGAGTACGGCCGGTCGTACCAGACCCCTTACGCCGACCGGATCCGGCACGAGGCCGGCATCGCCACCATCGCGGTCGGCGCCATCTCGTCCTACGACGACGTGAACTCGATCCTGCTGGCCGGCCGCGCGGACCTGTGTGCACTGGGTCGGACCCACCTCTACGACCCGCAGTGGACCCTGCACGCGGCCGCCGAACAGGAGTACTCCGGTCCCGGCGCGCAGTGGCCGCTGCCGTTCCAGGCCGGCGCGCGCAAGCCGGCCTCCGGCCGGACCGACGGTCCGCGTCCCCGGCTGGAGCTGATCCGGAGCGGTTCGGCGGGAACGGCTCACGCGCGGTGGCGGCCGCGGGGGTAGCGGCTGGCGGCAGGGGTGGCGGCTGACCGCGGGGGTGGCTGCAGGGGTAGCAGCAGCCGCAGGGTAGCGGCGATAGCGGCTGGTGGCTCCGGTAGCGATAGCGGTAGCGGCGGACGGTCGCGCAAGGCGCCCGCCGCTGCTAGGCCGCGGTATAGGCGGCGCCTTTGAGGATCCGGTCGACGACCAGGTCCGGGACGTCGGTCGACAAGGCGTGGCCGGTCCCGGGCACGATCTCCACCCGCGCGGCCGGCAGCACCTGGCCGATGTGCTCGGCGACCTGCTCGGAGCGGTGCAGCGCACTGCGCTCGCCGAGCAGGAACTGCGCGGGGACCGTGATCCGCTCCAGTTCCTCGTCGCTGATCACGGTGGCCCCGGGCAGGCGGCGACGGAACCCCATCGACGCCTTCACCAGCGCCATCAGGTCGTCGTCGAGGATCGCACTGTTGTGCACCATGCGGGACAGGCGCGGCCGGAGCTTGCGGGGCGCCAGGCCGGCCAGTCCCCCGACGATGATCCAGCGGTAGAAGCGGAAGCCGACCTCGGCGAAGCCCGCGGCGTCGACCAGGGTGAGGCCGGAAGTCCGTCCCGGGTGATGGACCTCGTGGCACAGGGCGATCCAGCCGCCGTAGGAGGCGCCGACCACGTGCACGTCAGTCACGTCGAGCCCGGCCAGCGTCTGGGCCAGCCAATCGGCGAGCGCCGGGCCGCCGGCGAACGGCGCGGTCTGCACGCTCAGGCCGGGTTCGCCGACGGTGTCCACGGTGTAGACGGTGTGCTCACGGCTCAGGGGCTCGATGTACCGGTGCCACATCAGGGCGTTCCCGCCGGAGGCCGGGAGCAGCACGATCGGGGTGCCACCACGGCCGTCCTGCGGCCCGGTGCGGTACACGCGGGTGGTGCCGTAGGCGGTGGGGACGTCCACGGCAGTGGCGGGGACCGGCCAGACGTTGTCGTACGCCCGCTGATACGCGGCGCGGTACCGGTCGGCGGACTTGGCGTCCTTGAACTCGCTGATCTTCAACTCGCTCGCTGTCATGATACAGGTGTACCACGGCATGATACGGTCGTACCACGAGAGGGAGGTCACACCATGACTGCGCGGGTCGATCACGAGGCACGCCGAGCCCAGATCGCCGAAGCGCTACTCCGGATCGCGGACACCCAGGGCCTCCAATCAGCAAGCATGCGCGCGGTCGCGGCCGAGGCAGGAGTATCGCTCCGCCTGGTGCAGTACTACTTCACGACCAAGGACGCACTACTGCTCGACGCCCTGGCCCGGCTACGAGACCAGTTGCAGGCTCGCATGACCGCATGGATCGCACAGGCAGGCTCGCCACCGACACCACGTTCGGTAGTGACGGCCATCCTGGGCTGCATCCTGCCGACGGACTCCGAGAGCAGACGGATCACCCGGACCTACAACGCGTACTACACGCTGGTGCTCAACGAGCCGGGGGCGCTGGAGAAGCAGGGAGCGGCGCAGCCAGACGTGCTGGAGGGGTTCCTCACCAAGCAGATCCAGACCGCGCAGGACGCCGGCGAGGTCGACACAGGCAAGGACGCGGCGCAGGTCGCGGCCGGACTGCTGGCCATGGTGAACGGGCTGGGGTCGAGCGTGCTGGGCGGCCAACGCACCGGCGAGGACGCCGTGGCGGTGCTGGGCTACCACTTGGACGAGCTGTTCGGGAGCACAGCCTGAATCGCGGCTCGCCCTCCGCCTTGCCCGTTGACCTGACCTCCGCCTTGCCGCCCTGCCTGACCTCGGGCTTGGTACTCGCCTTAACCTCTGCCTCGCCCCTCGGCCTAACCTCTGCCTCGCCCCTCGGCCCGACCTCCGCCTTGCCGCCCGGCCTGACCTCGGGCTTAGTCCTCGGTTTTCCCCTCAGCGTTGGACGACGCTGCGCACGTAGTCCAGGCCACGACCGCGCAGCGTGTCGTGCAGACGGAAGAAGATGTCCGCCGCCTGCGCACCGTGCCAATCCTCGGGCAGCAGCTCCGGCGGCAGCCCGGGATCCCGGTAGGGCATGCGCCGCCAGGCGTCCAGGGCCCTGAGGTAGGTGGCGAAGGCTTCGGCGTCGTCGCCGGGCTCGTCGTCCGTGTCCAGGAACTGCGCGGAGAACTCGGCGTACCCGGCCTGGACCGCGCCGAGGTCCCACCAGCGGGCGGCGGCTTCGCGCAGGTCCGCGTAGGCGAGGTAGTCGGCGTGGAAGAGGTCGACGTAGGCCGCCAGTTCGAGGCGCTCCAACGTGTGCCGCGCTTCCTCGGCCAGGTGGGACGGCGCGATCCAGACACCGGGCGCGGTGGTGCCGAAGCCCAGGCGCGACAGGCGGGAGCGCAGCAGGTGGCGACGGTGGCGTTCGGACTCCGGGACCGAGAACACCGCCAGGACCCAACCCTCGTCGAGCTTCACGTCCTGCCGGACGTAGATCCGGCGGTCGCCGTCGGCGAGGATCTGCTCGGCCTCCGCGGACAAGGAGTAGCCCGCGACGCCGCCGGCCTGCCGCGCCTCCAGGAAGCCGCGCTGCTTCTGACGGGACACCGCCGAGCGGACCGCCGGGGCGTCGACGCCGAGGCGCCCGAGCAGCGCCACCAGGTCGGCGACCGCGATCCAGCCGCCGAGCTCGCGGCCGTAGGCCCCGAAGAACGACACGATCAGCGAACGCGGCGTCGGGGCCCGCATGGCCGTGGCGTCCGCCGACAGTGCCTCGGTCTTCGGCGGTGCGCTCACAGGCGGCGGCTTCCTGGGGACGACGGTCTCGGCGGGCTCGGGCGACACAGCGGCAAGATACCGTGCCCGCATGTCCGGTTCAGGACAGGTCTTTGAGCTTGAAACGCTGGAGCTTGCCGGTCGCGGTACGCGGCAGCGCCGGGACGAAGTGGATCACCCGGGGATACTTGTAGGGGGCGATGCGCAGCTTCACGAACTCCTGAAGCTCCTTCACCGTGGCCTCACCCGGCGAGGTGTCGGGGCGCAGCACGACGAAGGCCGTGACGAGCTGGCCCCGGTCCGGATCGGGCGTCCCGACCACCCCGGCCTCAAGCACCGAGGGGTGGCGCAGCAGCGCACTCTCTACCTCGGGGCCTGCGATGTTGTAGCCGGAGGAGATGATCATGTCATCGGAGCGGGCCTGGTACCAGAAGTAGCCGTCCTCGTCCCGGATGTAGGTGTCGCCGGTGTAGTTCCACCCGTGGCGCACGTAGCTGGTCTGGCGCTCGTCGGCGAGGTAGCGGCAGCCGATCGGGCCGCGGACGGCCAGTAGGCCGGGTTCGCCGTCCGGGACCGGGTGGCCGTCCGCATCCAGGATCGCGGCCTGCCAGCCGGGCACCGGACGGCCGGTGGAGCCGGGGCGGATGTCGTCGTCGGCCGCCGAGATGAAGATGTGGAGCAGCTCGGTGGCGCCGATACCATCGATGATCTTGATGTCGGTGGCGGCCAGCCAGGCCCGCCACGTCTCCGCCGGGAGCGCCTCGCCGGCCGAGACGCAGCGGCGCAGCGTCAGAAGCCGCGGGTCGCGGCCACCGTCCGGGGCCGCCTCCAGCATCGCGAGCATGGCGCGATAGGCGGTCGGGGCCGTGAACAGGACGCTGACGCCGTGCTTCTCCACGGCCGCGAGCAGCGCCTCCGGGCTGCCGCGCTCCAGCAGCACGGTCGAGGCGCCGACCGCGAGCGGGAAGATGACCAGGCCGCCGAGACCGAAGGTGAACCCGAGGGGCGGGCTGCCGGTGAAGACGTCGTCGGCGGTCGGCTTGAGGACGTGCTTGGCGAAGGTGTCGGCGATGGTCAGGACGTCGCGATGGAAATGCATGCAGCCTTTGGGGCGGCCGGTGGTGCCGGAGGTGAAGGCGATCATCGCGACGTCGTCCTGCGAGGTCTGGACCGCGACGAACCTCCGCTGCGGAGACCGGGCGCAGCGGGCCACCAGGTCGTCGGGACCGGAGCCGCCCACTGACACGACGCGCATCCCGGCGACATCAGCCTTCACCGCCTCGGCGTCGCAGCCCGGGGCACACAGCGCCACGCCGACGTCGGCGATCTCCGCGACGGTCGCGATCTCCTCGCTGCGCAGCAACGGCACGACGGTCACCACCACCGCGCCGGCCTTCAGCACGCCGAACCAGCAGGCCACGGTCCACGGACTGTTCGGGCCGCAGATCAGCACCCGATGGCCGGGCAGCACCCCGAGCTCCGTCGTCAGCACCTCAGCGATCTGATCGCTGCGCCGGTCCAGGTCGCCGTAGGTCCAGGTCTCGGTGGCGGAGATCAGACACCTGCGGTCCGGCCCAACCGCCGCGAGGGCGGTGTCGAGGAGGTGGGCGGCGCAGTTCAGGCGGTCCGGATAGCGCAGATCGTCACCGCCGGGCAGCAGCTCGGGCCAACGGTCCGCGGCGGGCAGGCGGTCGCGGGCGAAGGTGTCGACGTGCGCTGACGGGAGCAGGTCCATCGGGTCCTCCGGGACTCCGGTACTCCGTGGTGGCTGGCGGGTGCTGGGCAGGACGGGTGGCGCGGATGAAAGGGATGAAGCAGGTGACGCGGCAAAGCTTCCACGGCGAGGACCAACGCAAGGCTGTCGCCGAAGGTGCGCCTTCTGACGTGCTCGACGGCACCAGCGTACGACTTCTGTGACGGCAGTCAAGATTTTGTTACATTGACAGCCATGGAATCCGCGCAGTTCCGCCTCACCCCCGCTCAGTCCGCTTTCTGCGCCCACGTGCGCACCCTGGCGGAGACCGAACTCGCGGCCCTGGCCGCCGCCGGCGCGCCCGGACACGTGAATCGCCCGCTGCTGGCGGCAATGGGCCGGCACGGCCTGCTGGCCAAGCTCTTTCCAGGTGCCGACGTCGCCGACCGCCGAGCCGAGGCCGCCGCACTGGACCTGTGCCTGCTGCGCGAGTCGCTGGCACAGGTATCGACCGAGGCCGAGACCGCGCTGGCGCTGCAAGGGCTGGGGACGTACCCCGTCGTCCAGAACGGAACCGAGGAACAGATCGCCCGCTGGCTGCCCCGAGTGGTGGCCGGCACAGCGGTGGCAGGATTCGCCCTGTCAGAGCCCGGAAGCGGTTCGGACGCAGCCTCACTGTCGCTGGCCGCGCCCCCCTCCGCCGACGGCTGGACCCTGACCGGCGAGAAGACCTGGATCTCCAACGCCCCCGAAGCCGACTTCTACAGCGTCTTCGCCCGCACGACCGCCGACGCCGGAGCCCGCGGCGTGACGGCCTTCCTGGTCCCCGCCGACCGCCCTGGCCTCTCCGGCAACCGCCTCGACATGATCTCCCCCCACCCCATCGGCCGCCTGACCTTCGACGCGGTCCCGGTGACCCGAGCCGACGTCCTGGGCGACGTCGACCACGGCTTCCGCGTCGCGATGCGCACCCTCGACCTCTTCCGCCCCAGCGTCGGCGCCTTCGCAGTAGGCATGGCCCAAGCAGCCCTCAACGCATCCATCACTCACGCCGGCCACCGTAAAGCCTTCGGCGGAGTCCTCAAGGACCTCCAATCCGTCTCCCACTCCCTAGCCGAAATGGCCACCCGCCTCGAAGCCGCCCGTCTCCTCGTCTACAGCGCCGCCGAGGCCTACGACACCGGCGAAAGCCGCATCGCAAGCCGCTCAGCAATGGCCAAGCTGTTCGCAACAGAGACCGCACAATTCGTCGTCGACACCGCAGTCCAAATCCACGGCGCCATCGCCCTCCAGCAAGGACACCTGCTGGAACACCTGTACCGCGAAGTCCGCGCACCGCGAATCTACGAGGGCGCCTCGGAGGTACAGCGAACGATCATCGGGCGGGAGTTGTATCGGGGTTAGCGATCCGAGCTGGAGATTCGCGCGGCGGCGGCGATCTGGTGCCGATGGCCAAGATGCGCTGAACGACCGAAGCGCGTCTCGGCACGGCGAAGCGAAGCCCTCGCGCTCCGACGCCGCCAAAAGCGCCGGCCAGGACGGCGCACAGTAGCGGCCGACGTCATCGACAATCGTTGCAGTTCAGCGGGCCAACGCTCGGCCTGGCAATCGTCGCTACGGCGTAAAGTTCGCTCGGGAGTCGGCTACTCCCGCATTCGCTCGCAAACCCTAAGCTGCCGTTGACACTCGTCCTGTAGCTCTGGATACGTCTTCACGATCGCCTCGAAGACTCGCCGGCGCAGTGATTGCTCCGCGTCGGCTCGGCCGACGCGGCCGAACAGACCCTCGATCATGGGGTCGTAGCGGGCCAGTTGCTGGCGCAGGTAGTTGACCTTCCAGCGGTTCAGGGTTCGGGGGTCGGGGTCGGTGAGGGCGCGGACGTCGCGGTGGCGGATGGCGCGCGCCTCAAGGAGGGCCGGGGTGAGTTTCGGGATGGGGATCTCTTCGTCGGCCATGAGGCGGAGGATCTCCATCCGGCGGCGCCGGGCCGCGGCTTTGGCCGCGGCCGATCTGCGGGCTGCCAGGTCGAGGCGGGCAGCGAACGCGGGGGTGCGTTCCGCCGCTTCTATGCGGGCGCGGGCGAACTTCAGCGTGGGCGCGGCGTTGCGGAAGCGAGGGTTGGGCTCGGTGGCGTCGGGCCGGCCCAGGAAATCGCGGACCATGGCAGCGGTCCAGCCGCGGGCGGTGAGGCCGGCGAGATTGAGATAGTCGGACTTAATGGAACCGGCCCTTTTAGAGCGAGGCTTCACTTTGCCGAATCTGGTGCGTGGTGCCATCTTGGCGCCCCCTTCCCCTGTCCCCTCAGGATCGTGAGGCACCAGGATGTTGGGGAGACTTATACCTATTCAAGAGGAAATGGGGCGATTCACTCGGTCGGCTCAAGCGCTCAGGCGTGGAACGCCTGAGCGGCGCTGATCGTTGCCATAAATGTGAGCATCATCTTGGACTGGTTCCTCCCGAGCCGTCGACACGTTGAGGAGGAGCGCAACAGGCTGGAGTGGTCGCGCGACGAGACGGGCCTCGGGGATCCGCACACCGGGCCCATCGATCTCGACAGCGGCGTGGTGAAGATCAAGGCTGACGGACCGGACGAGCCGGATGCGGCTGACGCATCCGACGCGCCCGATGCAACGGTCAGTGGGACAGCAACGCCTTGAACCCGTCGGCGCGTGCCGTCGCCTCCAGGTCGTCCAGCGATGCCAGCGCCCGGGCCGCGGTGTCCGGTTCGCGGTCCGCGAGGCCGCTGGCCTCGAACTCGTCCTCGTCGAGTCGCAGGATGCTGGTGTGGTCCCCGGACAGCCAGAGGTCAAGGTCGAGGTCTGCGACGGCCAGGCGCGCGGCCTCGGCCGGGTCGGCGGGCGGCAGGACGGTCGCCGGCCGGGTGACGTCGCAGTACCAGCCCTTCACCGTGCCGTCGGCGGCCTGGACCTCCTTGATCGAGAACCAGCGGGTGCGCCAGAAGTGCTCGATCCAGACATCGCCGGGCTCGAACACGGCAAAGCCCATGTCGCGGGGCTCGTCGCCGAACCAGGGCGCACGGACCGCGAGGTGGTCGCCGTCGTCGTGCAGGACGGTGGCCGGGTACTCGACATCGGGGCGCGGGGCCTTGAGGAGGCGGACGATGACGGCTGCGGACGGTGTCAGGTGGGGTGCGGGGGTCACGGCGTCCTCGAATTCCGGTCGTGAGGGCGAAGATTCCAGTGCCGATGCGAGCTCGGAGTGCTCGCGAGTGGCACTAACCTACGGAAGAGTAGGTTAGGGTCCTCCTGTGGCCGAACGCGAATACGTTTATCCCCCGGTGATCCGGGCGATGCAGGGTGCTTTCCGGATGCTCGACCTGAAGATCGAAGTGCGGGGGGCCGACCGGATCCCGCGCGGCGGCGGGGCGGTGTTGGCCAGCAACCACATCAGCTACCTGGACTTCATCTTCGCCGGGGCGGCCGCGCTGCCGTCGAAGCGGCGGGTGCGCTTCATGGCCAAGAAGGAAGTCTTCGACAACCGGATCTCCGGGCCGCTGATGCGCGGCATGCGGCACATCCCGGTGGACCGCGAGGCCGGCCTGTCCTCGTACCGGCAGGCGCTGGACTTCCTGAAGTCCGGCGAAATCGTCGGCGTGTTCGGCGAGGCGACGATCAGCCGCTCCTTCATGATCAAGGACCTGAAGAACGGCGCGGTCCGGATGGCCCAGGCCGCCGACGTGCCGCTGATCCCGGTGGTGCTGTGGGGCACCCAGCGGATGTGGACGAAGGGCCGGCCGCGCCGCTTGTGGCAGCGCCACCTGCCGATCACCGTGCTGGTCGGCGAGCCGATGTACCCCAAGAAGGGGCAGAACGCGACCGAGCTGACCGCGGAGCTGCACCGCCGGCTTAGCGCGCTGCTCGACGAGGCGCAGACCACCTACCCGGACAAGCCCGCCGGGTCCGAGGACGCCTGGTGGCAGCCGGCGCACCTGGGCGGCACCGCGCCGACCCTGGAGCAGGCGGCGGAGCTGGACGCCCGGGGGAAGGTCGAGAAGGACGCGAAGGCGGCCGAGAACGAGGCCAAGTCCGGCGGGGACGCCAAGGCGGAGGCGGAGAAGGTCGCTGCGCCCGAGGCGGCCCCGAAGGCTGACGAGAATCCGGCAGCCGAGGACGAGGCCAAGTCCAGCGAGGAGGCCAAGGCGGAGGCGGAGCACGTCGCCGCGCCCCAGGCAGCCCCGAAGGCTGACGAGAATCCCGCAGCCGAGAGCGAAGCCAAGCCCAGCGAGGACGCCAAGACGGAGGCGGAGGCGGAGCACGTCGCCGCGTCCGAGGCGGCTCCGAAGGCTGACGAGAATCCTGCGGCCGAGACAAGCTCCGAGCCGGAGAACATCGCCGAGGCTGAGACGGATGCCGCGGCCGAGACAAGCTCCGGGACCGAGCAGGGCACCGTGGCCGAGCAGGACCCGGCGGCTGAGCAGGACAGCGTGATCGAGAAGATCGCCGAGCCCGATGCGAGCTCCGAGGCTGAGCAGAGCCCCGAGCCCGAGGGCGACGCGGACCACGCGCCCGAGAAGCTGGACACGGCCAAGCCCGCCGAGTGACGCGCCGGCGCGTCGACCTCGGCGCGCCGCGACCCTCCGTCAGGATTCGCGGACGGTCCGCCACCGTCGTACCACCTGTGCGGCGTCGGAACCCCTGTGGTGGTCACCGTCGGCATCGGTTCCGTCACCGTGCAAAGTTCTCTTTGACGCACCCTGAAATGGGGACTTACCGTCAACGAATGGACTTCCCGCCGCCCCAGGACGACGCGCCGCCGATGGCTTCCCCATTGGCCGGCGTGGTCGCCGCCTTCATGCCGCGTCTGGCCGAGTTCGCGTTCGACCCGGGGCTGGTCGCGGCGGTCGACCAGCATGCGGCGGCGGTGTGCGACACGCTGGCCGCGTCCGGTGCGCAGCTGCCGACGCAGCGGACGGTCGATCGCGAGATGCTGACGGACTACGTGCTCGGATTCAACGACGTGTTGGCCGAGAAGGGCTGGCAGGAGCCGGTCGGCTACGACTTCGCCACGTTGCGCCTGACCGCCATCTGCTGGCTGGTTCGCGAGAAGGACCTGCTGGCGTTCTGAGCCGCTGATGCGCTGAGTCGCTGAGCTGCTGAGGCTCTGCGCACGGCCCCGCACACGCCGAAGGCGCGGGCCCGTATCCGGACCCGCGCCCCGCCCTCCCGCGCCTTTCCGCGCTCCTTCGCGCCTTTGAGCACTTCTTCGCGCCCTCCCGAGTTCCTCCGCGCCGTCTCCCCCGGCTCGCACCGCATCAAGCCGTCGTGCCCGGCTCCCGGCCATAGGGCGTCTGCGTCGTGGTCTGGCCCGACGGCTGCCCGGCCTCCGCGTCGCTGCGGCCCATCTGGTACGCCGACATGTTCGTCGAGGCCGCCAGGTTCGTGGTCTCCTGCTCGGCCTTGTTCAGCATCCGCTCCCAGCGGGAGCGCATCGGCTGGATCAGGCCGCCGCCGACGCCGACCACCGCGATGCCGGCGATGGTGAACAGCACCGCGTTGAGCAGCGGGCCCAGCACGAAGGTCGCGATCCCGGCCTGGGCCAGGGCCGCCACCGCGCCGAAGAAGGCGATGAAGGACCAGGCGATCCAGCCCAGCACCTTGCCGTAGGAGACCGACGACAGCAGGTTGGTCACCAGTTCGCGGACCACGTTCGCGACCGCCATGGCGATCACGATGATCACCAGGGCGACGATTCCCTTGGGGATCCAGGCGACCACGGAGTGGACCATGTCGCTGACCGGGTTGGGGCCGAAGACGCCCAGCGCCAGCTGCAGCACGACCAGCAGCAGGCCGTAGTAGACGACCTTGGTCAGGATCGCGGTCGTGTCCCACTTCGAGTTGGCCAGGTAGCGGCTCGCGCCGGCCTTCTCGGCCATCCGCTCCACCCCGATGCGGCGCAGCACCGCGTCCAGGGCCTTGGCGATGGCCTTGCAGACCAGCCAGCCGACCACCATGATCACGGCGAAGGCCAGCAGCTTCGGAATGATGTCGACCACCGAGGACCAGGCGTTCGAAATGCCCTGGCCCCAGTCGACCGATATAGCGAGTCTCGGTCCCATGAAGGTTCCTCCAACGATGCGGTGACGGGGCACATCCCCACATCGTTGGTAACACCCGTATTTCGGCGTCGCACGTCAGCACGCCGGTCGCGGTACTCCGGTCAGGTGGCCGAGGCCGCGTGGGCGGCCACCCGGACCTGCACGCCGTCCAGGAACAGCCCCAGGGTGTATTCGAACACAGTGGCGTCGTCCCTGGTCAGCTCCAGCAGGCGGGCGGCGCTGGCGTGCACCAGCGGGAACCGCTCGGCCGGCAGCGTGGCGTAGCCGACCGCCCAGGCCTGCTCGTCGCGCCCCTGGTACTCCGGGTCGAGCAGCGACCAGGCGGCGCTGTACTGGGTGAAGGCCAGCGTCAGGTCGACCAGGGCGCGGTAGACCTCGGCGGCCTCCAGCACCGGCAGCCCGGCGCCGTGCAGCACCCCGATGATCTCCTCGACGCTCTCGGTCTCGGCCTTGCTCGCGGCGGTGCGGCTGGCGGCCAGCACCGCGATCGCCGGCCGGTCCAGGTAGACCGAGCGGATCGAGTGCGCGACCCGCCGCAGCCACTCCCGCCAGCCCAGCTCGGCCACCTCGACGCCGGCCATCCGCGCCACCGACTCGGTCACCATCCGGTCGGTGAGCGCCACCACCAGCTCGTCCTTGTCCCGGAAGTGCCGGTAGACGCTGGTCGGGTCGGCGCCCAGCTCCTTGCCCAGGCGGCTGAAGGTCAGGGCCGAGCCGCCCTCCTTGGAGCCGATGTTCAGCGCGGCCTCGATGATCACGTCCCGGGACAGCGCGGCGCGGCGGCGCGCGCCACCCTTGGCGGACTCGGTCTTGGTGGACTCGGTCGCGGCGCGCGGCATCGCGGTTCTCCGTTCGGCACGGGTCGGCAGGCGGGGTACGGCACAGGTCCCGGGCGGCGCAACCTCTTGCGGCCCAGCAGTGTGCAGCGATCCCATCGTAGTGGCGGCCACGTTGTCAATGCCATTGACAGCGATGCTGTCATGGGTTTTGCTACTGCCCACGGCGTCCCCGTGGCGTCCCCGGCGTGAACTCCTGTCGAAGGTCCCCACCTTCCTGACCCTCGTTGGAGGAGCGGTGTCCCCTTCCCCGTTCGCAAACCTCGTCCTCACCGGCGGCCCGGTCTTCACCGTCGACCCGGCGCGTTCCTGGGCGAGCGCGGTGGCCGTCTCCGGCGGCCGGATCACCGCGGTCGGCCGCGAGCGCGACGTCAAGGACCTGATCGGTCCGGCCACCGAGGTGGTGGACCTGGCCGGCAAGCTGCTGCTGCCGGGGTTCCAGGACGCGCACGTGCACCCGGTGCTGGGCGGCACCACGCTGCGCCAGTGCGATCTGCACGGGCTGCACACCATCGAGCAGTTCGTGGCGGCGGTCGCCGACTACGCGGGCCGCAACCCGCGGGCCGAGTGGATCCGGGGAGGCGGGTGGAGCATGGACGCCTTCCCCGGCGGCATGCCGACCAAGGGGCTGCTGGACGCGGTGGTGCCGGACCGGCCGGTGGCGCTGCCGAACCGGGACGGCCACGGGATGTGGGTGAACAGCCGGGCCCTGGAGCTGTGCGGGATCACCCGGGACACGCCGGACCCGTTCGACGGCCGGATCGAGCGCGATGCCGACGGCGAGCCCAACGGCTGCCTGCAGGAAGGCGCGATGGCGCTGGTGAACGCGCACATGCCGCCGCCGGACGCGCAGGACCTCGCCGAGGGCCTGCTGGCCGGGCAGGCGCATCTGCACTCGTTCGGGATCACGGCGTGGCAGGACGCGTGGGTCGGCGCGGGCCTGGGGCCCGGCGACGTGTTCAGCACCTATCTGGAGGCCTCACGCTCCGGCGCCCTGACCGCGCGTGTCGCCGGTGCGCTGTGGTGGGAGCGCGAAGGGGGGCTGGAGCAGCTGGAGCTGTTCCGCGCGCGGCGGGAGGAGGCCGGATCCGGCCGGTTCCGGGCCCGCAGCGTCAAGATGATGCTGGACGGCGTCGCGGAGAACCACACGGCCGCGCTGCTGGATCCGTATCTGGACGGCTGCGGCTGCGCCACCGACAACTCCGGCCTGGACTTCATCGACCCGGGCAAGCTGCCGGAGTACGTCACCGAGCTCGACGCCGCCGGCTTCCAGGTCCACTTCCACGCCCTGGGCGACCGGGCCGTGCGCAACGCCCTGGACGCGGTGGCAGCGGCGCGCGCCGCGAACGGCGCCGGGGGCCGGCACCATCTGGCGCATTTGCAGGTCGTGCACCCCGACGACGTCCGCCGGTTCCGCGAGCTCGGCGCGACGGCGAACATCCAGCCGTTGTGGGCGGCGCACGAGCCGGCGATGGACGAGCTGACCATCCCGTTCCTCGGCGAGGAGCGGGCGGCGTGGCAGTACCCGTTCGGGTCGCTGGGCCGGGCCGGGGCGACGCTGGCGGCCGGGTCGGACTGGTCGGTGTCCTCGCCGAACCCGCTGTGGGGGATCCACACGGCGGTGAACCGGGTGGAGCCGGGCCTGTCGGCCGAGGAGTTCGCGGCGCGCAAGGTGTTCTTCCCGGCCGAGCGGCTGGACCTCGGCCAGGCGATCGCGGCGTACACGGCCGGGTCGGCGTATGTGAACCAGCTGGACGACGTGACCGGCTCGGTGCAGGTCGGCAAGTTCGCGGACCTGGTGGTGCTGGACCGCGATCCGTTCGCGGGCCCGGTGCACGAGATCGGCGAGGCCAGGGTACTGCGGACGTTCGTGGAGGGCGTGCAGGTATACGGCGCCGAGTAGGCGCGCGAGTGGGTCCCGTTCTCTTCTCCCGTTTCCAGGAAGGACAGCACCGCCATGAACCGCGCTGAGTCATTCAAGGCTGTGTCATTCAAGAAGGCTGTGTCACTCAAGGCTGTGTCATTCAAGAAGGCTGTGTCACTCAAGGCTGTGTCATTCAATAATCCGGTGGCCCGCGTGGCCGCCCCGTTGGCGGCCACCGCCGTCGTGTCGCTGGCCCTGTCCGGCTGCTCCGGCAAGAGCGGCGGCGCCAAGACCGCCGCGGCGCCCAGCGCGAACATCAGCAGCGACCAGCTGACCACTGGCACGGCGTCCGGTCCGCTGGACGCCGTGACCTGGTCCGGGGACTACCGGGCGCCGTATTCACTGGACCCGCTGAAGACTGCCGACTATCCGGAGGAGACGATCCTCGGCAATGTGTGCGAGCCGCTGCTGCGCACCAATCCGGACTACTCGCTGGGTCCGGGGCTGGCCAAGGACTGGAAGCAGGCCGATCCCACGCACCTGGTGTTCGATCTGGATCCGGCGGCGCACTTCAGCGACGGCAAGCCGGTGACGCCCGAGGACGTGGTCTACAGCCTCAAGCGCAACACGGACCCGAACGTGGCGTCGAACTACGCCGACTCCTACAACCCGGTGGCCGACATCTCCGCGACCGGTCCGTCGCAGGTGACGATCACGCTGGCGCAGCCGAACTACCTGTTCGTGCGCAACATGGGCATCCTGGCCGGGGCGATCGTGGAGAAGGCGAACACGGTGGCCGCCGGAGCGGACTTCGGCAGCGCCACCGGCAAACTGGTGTGCTCCGGTCCGTTCACGGTCGCCTCGTTCGACGGCACCAACTCGCTGGTGTTGAAGAAGGACCCGAACTACTGGGACGCCAAGCACGCCGCGAAGGTCGACAAGCTGTCGTTCACGTTCGCGCAGGATCCGCAGAGCTACGTCAACGGACTGACCCAGGGCACGGTGCAGGGCGCGTTCGACGTGCCGGTGTCGGCGCTGTCGGCGTTGCAGAAGGCCACTGACGGGAAGCTGTACATCGGCGGCGAGGGCTCCACGACGCAGAACGTGGACTTGATCGTGTCCAAGCTGGACGGCGGCCTGAAGGACCCGGCGGTGCGGCAGGCGTTGTCGCTGGCCATCGACCGTGCGGGGATCGCCAAGTCGATCTACTCCGGGGCGGCAGACCCGCTGTACGCGGTGGCCGGGCCGGGCTTCTTCGTGGGGCAGCCGGACGCGGCGAAGGCCGTCTACCAGGCGGCGTACGACAAGCTGAAGGTCACTCCGGATCTGAAGAAGGCCGCCGACCTGGTCGCCCAGGCCGGCGCCAAGGGCAAGACCGTCACCATCGCCTACACCGCCGACGGCTCGCAGTTCGCGCAGCTGGCGCAGGTGTTGCAGCAGACCGGCAACGCCATCGGGCTGGACATGAAGATCGTGGGCCTGCCGCCGCAGCAGTACGGCAGCCTGTTCACCGACCCGAAGGCGCGCGCCGACTACGACGGCTTCCTGACGCTGAACTACCTGGAGTTCCCCGACGTCTCGACCATGTACACCAGCTACGCGACGAAGAACGGTGTGCAGAACTTCAACGGGTACGACAACGCGGCTGTGCAGGGCCTGGTCGACCAGGCGCAGGGCACCGACGATCTGACCGCGCGCGCCGGGTTCGCGGTGCAGGCGCAGACGCTGGTGATGCAGGACCTGCCGTGGATCCCGATCGTGGCGCCCCGGGCGCTGGTGTGGCAGGGCAAGCAGGTGACGGGGGCGCCGCTGACGTTCTCGTACATGTCCTACGCGTGGGGCGCGGGGGTGGGCGCGCCGTGACCGCGCGGTTCCTCGTCCGCCGGCTCGGCGGCCTGGCGGTGACGCTGCTGCTGGCCAGCATGCTGATCTTCTCCTCGCTGTATCTGGCGCCGGGGAGCCCGGAGAACGTGGTGTTCGGCAACCGGACACCGTCGCCGGCGGCGCGGGCGGCGGTGCGGCACCAGCTGCACCTCGACGACCCGCTGCCGGTGCGGTACTGGGACTGGCTGGCCGGGGCGCTGCACGGCGACTTCGGCCGGTCGATGGTGACCAACCAGCAGGTGTCCGACCGGGTCGGGGCCGGGCTGGCGACCACGGTGACGCTGGTGGTGCTGGCCGCGCTGATGATCACTGTGCTCGGGCTGGCTCTCGGCATGGCGGCGGCGCTGAGGCCGGGCGTCGTGGACTCGGCGGTGAACGTCTACACGTCGGTGTCGGTGACGGTGCCGCCGTTCGTGGCGTCGGCGGTGCTGATCTCGACGTTCGCGGTGAAGCTGGGCTGGTTCCCGGCCTCCGGGGTCGGCGAGGGGTTCGCGGGGCGGGTCGACGGGCTGGTGCTGCCGGCCGCGGCGATGGCTTTGATCTCCTGCGGGTTCCTGGCGCGGGTGACGCGGAACGCGATGCGGGAGCAGCTGGCGAAGGAGCATGTGCAGACCGCCATGGCGCGGGGGCTGCCGCGGCGGCACGTGATCCGCCGGCACGTGCTGCGCAACGCGCTGCCGCCGATCGTGACGGTGATCGGGTTGCAGGTGGCCGGGCTGTTCGCCTCGACGCTGGTGGTGGAGTCGGCGTTCGGGGTGCCCGGGATCGGGCGGCTGACGATCCAGTCGGTGGCGCAGAAGGACTTCCCGGTGGTGCAGGCGGTGGCGCTGCTGCTGGTGGCGGCGTTCGTGGTGGCGAACACGGTGACGGACCTGGTGCAGGGTCTGGTGGATCCGCGGCTGAAGACGGCGGGAGGTGCGGCGTGACCGTTGCGCTGGGGAACACGGCGGGGGCTTCCGGCACCTCTGGAGCTTCCGGAAACTCTGGAACTTCCGGCGCTTCCGGGACCTCCGGAGCTTCTGGGACTTCCGGAGCTTCGGGAGCTTCCGGGACCTCCGGAGCTTCTGGAACTTCCGGAACCGGGAACGGCCGGGCGAAGCGAGGCAGGCTCCGGGCCGCCTATCGGTGGTTGGGCCCGTCCGGCACTGCGGCGGCGCTGTTCCTGCTGGTGATGGTGATGGCGGCGGTGTTCGCCTCGGTGCTGGCCCCGGCCGATCCGAACACCGGCAGCTTGCTGGACAACTATCAGGGCTCGTCGGCGGACCACCTGTTGGGCACCGACGGCATCGGCCGGGACATCCTGTCGCGCCTGATCTACGGGGCGCGCACGTCGCTGCTCGGTCCGGCGCTGGTCGTTGGGGTGTCGATAGCGGTGGGGATCCCGCTGGCGCTGCTCGGGGCCTGGTACGGCGGCATGGTCGACGCGACCGTGGCGCGGTTGCTGGACCTGGTCTACGCGCTGCCGGGGCTGCTGCTGGCGGTGCTGACCGTGGCGCTGTTCGGGCCGGGGATGACGCCGGCGGTGGTGGCCCTGTCGATCGCCTACGTGCCGTTCCTGTCGCGGATCGTCCGGGCGGCGGCGCGGCAACAGCGGGTGAGCCCATATGTGGACGCGCTGACGGTGCAGGGGTTCAGCGTGTTCCGGATCAGTGTGCGGCACATCCTGCGCAACATCGGGCCGGTGGTGCTCGGGCAGGCGGCCATCGCGTTCGGCTACGCGCTGCTGGACCTGGCCTCGCTGTCCTATCTGGGGCTGGCGGTGCAGGCGCCGACGGCGGACTGGGGCGTGATGGTCAGCGACACCGACGCGCTGTTGAAGGGCTATTCGATGCCGGTGTTCCTGCCGGGTGTGCTGATCGTGGGCTCGGTGCTGTCGCTGACGGTGCTGGGGGCGCGGATCTCCGGCGAGCGGCCGGAGCGGCATCCGGTGTTCGGGCGGGTGTTCGGACACAGGTTCGGGCAGGCGTTCGGGCGCAGTGGCGGTGGGGGAGTTGGCCGCGCGGTCGGCAGCGAGGACGGTCACACGGTCGGCAGCCAAGACAGTCACGCGGTCGGCAGCCAGGACAGTCACGCGGTCGGCGCCGAGTCGGAAAGGGGGCAGGCGGATGCTTCGTCTGCGTGACGTGGATGTGGCCCTGAACGTCGAGGGGCGGATGCGGCCGGTGCTGATCGGCCTGAACCTGGACCTGGCCGAGGGCGAGGCGTTGGGGCTGGTCGGCGAGTCCGGTTCCGGCAAGTCGATGACCGTGCGCACCATCACGCGGCTGCTGCCGCAGGGTGCGCGGGTCGGCGGCAGCGTGGAGTTCGACGGCCGGGACGTGCTGGCTATGCGGCCGGCCGAGCTGCGGGCCTTCCGCGGCTCCGACGTCGGCGTGGTCTTCCAGGACCCGCGGGCCGCGATCAACCCGACGCACCGGATCGGGGAGTTCCTCGGCGAGGCGCTGACCGTGAACCGCGGCGTCGGGAAGGCCGAGGCGGCGCGGCGGGCGGCGGAGCTGCTGGCCTCGGTCGGCATCGACGACGCCGAGCGGCGGCTGCGGCAGTACCCGCACGAGCTCAGCGGCGGCATGCTGCAACGCGTCATGATCGCCTCGGTGCTGGCCGCCGAGCCGCGGCTGATCCTGGCCGACGAGCCGACCACGGCGCTGGACGTGACGATCCAGGCCGAGGTCGTGGGCATCCTGGACCGGCTGCGCCGGGAGCGGGCCATGGGCATGGTGTTCATCACCCACGACCTGGACCTGGCCCTGGCGGTCTGCGACCGGGTGGCGGTGATGTACGCGGGATCGGTGGTCGAGGTCCGCTCGGCGCGGGATCTGCACGAGACCGCGCGGCACCCCTACACCATCGGCCTGCTGGGCTCGCGGCCGTCGATCGAGGAGCGTGCCGAACGGCTGGCGGCGATCCCGGGCCGTCCGGTGTCGGCGTTCGAGGCCGGGACCGGCTGCGCCTTCGCGAGCCGGTGCGCGTTCGCGCGGGACGTGTGCCGGAGCGTCCGGCCGCGGTTGGAGACGTTCCAGGACGGGTTGGTCCGGTGCCACCGGGTGGAGGAGATCCATGAACATGCTGTCGCCTGAGCCCGACACGCAGTCCGACGCACAGTCCGACACGCGGTCCGACACGCGGTCCGACACACAGACCGAAACGCGGTCCGGCGCTCAGTCCGGGGGCTCGGAACCGCCGGCGATCACGGTCAGCGGGCTGACGAAGGTCTTCCGCGTCGCCGACGAGCGGGGGCGCCGCTCGCAGTTCACCGCCGTGTCGGACGTGTCGTTCACCGTCCCGGCCGGCGGATCGCTGGGCCTGGTCGGCGAGTCCGGGTCGGGCAAGACCACGACCGCGCGGATGCTGGTCGGCCTGGAAGCCCCGACCGCCGGACGTGTCGAGGTGCTGGGGCACGACCGCTCACGGCCTGCCCGAGGTGCGGCCGAGCGGCGCCGGCGGGCCCGGGAGCTGCAGATCGTGTTCCAGGATCCGTACACGTCCCTGGATCCGAGCCAGACAGTGCGCGTCGCGATCGACGAGGTCCTGCGGACCCACAGTGGTCTGGAGGGGACGGCGCGCGCCGCGCGGCTGGCGGAGCTGCTGGACCAGGTCGGCTTCGACGAGCGGCAGGCGTCGGCGCGGCCGCGGGAGCTGTCCGGCGGGCAGCGGCAGCGGGTGGCGATCGCGCGGGCGTTGGCGGCCGATCCGCGGGTGCTGATCCTGGATGAGGCGGTGTCCGCGCTGGACGTGTCGATCCAGGCCCAGATCCTGAACCTGCTGGTCGACATCCGGGCCGCGACCGGGATCGCGTACTTGCTGATCTCGCACGACCTGGCGGTGGTGCGCCATTTGTGCGATTCAGTGGTGGTGCTGCGGCGCGGGCAGGTGGTGGAGTCCGGCGACTGCGGGGCGGTGCTGGACGCGCCGGCGGACGAGTACACGCGCGTGCTGCGGGCTTCGGTGCCGGTGCCGGGATGGCGGCCGAACCGGTCCGCGGCTTGATGCGTTGGTGTGGGTAGCACCTCCTGGGCAGGGACGGTCGCCGGAACTTGTGGGGTTGGGCCGGCGACCGTCCCGTTTATCTGTTTGTCCGTTTACCCGTCGGGAGGTCGGGGGCTGGAGGTCGGGGGGCTGGGGCCGGGAGGCGGAGCTTCAGAACACGACACTGCTTCGCCGCTCCATCAGCACCACGTCACGCCAGACACCGGCGACGGTCTTGGCCACGCGTTCCTGGGTCCCGAGGGTGCGGAAGCCGTGGCGGCTGTGGAGGGCCAGGCTGGCGGTGTTCTCGGGGAAGATTCCCGCGTTGATGGTCCACACGCCAGCGGCTTCGGTGGACTCGATGAAGGTCTTGAGCAGGCTGCTGCCGACGCCCAGGCCGCGTGCTGCGCGGTCCACGTAGACGGAGTTCTCGATCACTCCCGCGTAGCAGGGGCGTTTCGAAGTGGCGGAGGCGACGATGTAGCCGAGGACCGCGCCGGTGGCGTCGTCGAGGGCGGCGAAGCGGTGGTCGGGCAGTTTCGAGGCGTCGAAGGCCTCCCACGTCGGGGTCGCCGACTCGAAGGTGGAGTTGCCCTCATCGATACCGTGTTGGTAGATGCGCAATACGTCAGCCGCGTGGTCCGCGGTCAACGGAACGATGACGATCATGGGCGAATGCTAGAACTCAGGCGTTTCCGCGAAGTTTCGGTCCGATAATCCGGAGACCCGCTGGTTGTGCGGTCCTACCCTGCCAGGCATGGAAACGTATGGCAGATATCTGAACGTGGTGGACGTGGAGGCCACGTGCTGGACCGGCAGACCGCCCGCCGGGCAGGTGTCGGAGATCATCGAGATCGGACTCACCGTTGTCGACACCGAGCAGCGGGTCCGGGTCGGCAAGCACCGGATTCTGGTGCGGCCGGAGCGTTCGACGGTCAGCGCCTTCTGCACCGAGCTGACCGGGCTGACGCAGGAGGAGGTCGACGGCGGCGTGCGGTTCACGGAGGCGTGCGCGCAACTGGAGACGGAGCATTTCGCCGATTCGCGGGTGTGGGCGAGCTGGGGCGACTACGACCGCAAGCAATTCCAGCGGCAGTGCGAGGCCGGCCGGGTCCGTTACCCGTTCGGGTCCACGCACGTGAACGCGAAGCAGCAGTTCGCCGTGGCGCGGGGCTGGCCGAAGGGCATCGGCATGCACCGCGCGCTGGAGGTGGCGCAGTTGCCGCTGGAGGGGCGGCACCACAGCGGGGCGGACGATGCTTGGAACATCGCAGCGCTCGTCGTGGGGTTGATGACGCAGCAGGCGTGGCCGGAGGTGGACGGCGGGGGCGGGATCAGGGGTTGATGGGGATGGCGCGGTCGGAGTAATGGGGATGGCACGGTCGGGGTGATGGGGATGGCGCGAGGTCCTGGGCTTCGTCGCCGGGCGATGCCGCCGGACAACGTCGCCGTGTCAGGGACTACGAACGCAGCGCCCGCTCCAGATCGGCGTAAAGGTCCTCAGGGTCCTCCAACCCGACCGACACCCGCAGCACTGAGGCGTGCGGCTTGGCGTCGGCGGCGACCGGACGGTGCGTGAGCGAGGCCGGATGCTGGATCAGGGTGTCCACTCCCCCGAGCGACACCGCGTGCGTGATCAGCCGCACCGAGTCGGCCGTGCGCGCGGCCGCCTCGTAGCCGCCGCGGATCGCCATCGCGAACACCGCGCCGGGGCCGCTCATCTGACGTCCGACCAGGTGGCGCGGATCGCAGTCGGGCAGGCCCGGGTAGTAGACGCGCTCCACCACCGGGTTGGCGAGCAGGCGGTCGACGAGCTTCTGCGCGTTCTGCGACTGGTGGCGCACGCGCAGCGGCAGCGTCTGGAGCCCGCGGTGCAGCAGGTAGGAGGACAGCGGGTGCAGCACCGATCCGGTGATGGCGCGGATCGGGCGCAGTCGCTCGGCCCAGGCGTCGGTGGTGGCGACGACGCCGCCCAGGACGTCGCCGTGGCCGCCGAGGTATTTCGTGGCGCTGTGCACGACCAGCGTCGCGCCGTACTCGGCGGGCTTCTGCAGGATCGGCGTGGCGAAGGTGTTGTCGACCAGCAGCGGCACGTCGCCGCACTGCTCGGCGACACGCGCCAGGTCCAGCAGCTCCAGGGTCGGGTTGGCCGGGGTCTCGACGATCACCAGGCCGGTATCCGGGCGCCGCGCGGCGGCCACGGCATCGGCCGCGGCCCAGGTGACGTCGGTCCCGAGCAGGCCGCTGGCCAGCAGGTGGTCGCTGCCGCCGTAGAGCGGCCGCACCGCGACGACGTGCCGTCGGCCCTCGGCGGCGGCCGCGAGCAGGCAGGCAGTGATCGCGGCCATCCCGGAGGCGAACGCGACGGCGGGACGCGCGGACGCCGAACAACGCGATCGCCGAGGCGGTGGGGGTCGCGCCGTCGACGTGCCTGGCCCGGATCCGGACGCTGCGCGAGCGCGGGGTGATCCGCGGGTTCCACGCCGACGTGGACCCGGCGGCGCTGGGGCGCGGGCTCCAGGCGATGATCGCGGTGCGGCTGCGGGCGCACACGCGGGAGAGCGTCAAGGAGTTCATCCGGGACGTGCCGGGGCTGCCGGGCGTGGTCGGGGTCTGGCACGTCGCCGGTGCGGACGACTATCTGCTGCACGTGGCGGTGCCCGACTCCGACGCGCTGCGGGACTTCGTGCTGGAGCACCTGACGACCCACCCGGCGGTCGGACACACCGAGACCAGTCTCATCTTCGGACACCTGAGGGGCGCGGTGGGAGCGGCTGCGGTAATCGACTAAACCCCTGTATGCCCGCTACCGAGCGGAGCGTAGAGTCGGGGACGTGACCGACGTGACGACTGACAACCCGTTCTTCCGCCCGAGCACGCTCCCGTATGAGCTCCCGCCGTTCGCCGACATCACGGAGGAGCACTACCTGCCGGCGTTCGACGCCGGTTTCGCGGAGCACCTGGCCGAGATCAAGGCGATCGCCGAGAATCCGGAGCCGCCGACGTTCGAGAACACGATCGTCGCGATGGAGCGCGCCGGGGAGCTGCTGAACCGGGTCGCGCTGGTGTTCTTCGCGCAGACCTCGACCGACACCAGCGACCGGTTGCAGGAGCTGGAGGAGGAGATCAGTCCGCGGTGGGCGGCGCATTTGGACGCGATCACGCTGGATGGGGCGCTGTTCGCGCGGATCGACGCGTTGTATGAGCGGCGGGCGGAGTTGGCGGGGGTGGGCGGGGCGGCAGGAGCGGCTGGGGCTGCGGACCTGGCGGGGACCGCAGACGTGGCGGGGACGGCAGACGTGGCTGAGGCTGCGGGAGGTGCCGAAACGGCGGGAGTAGCTGGAGATGCGGGAGCCGCCGGGGCTGCGGGAGGGACTGAGGCTGCGGGAACGGCCGGGGCGCCGCTCGGGCCGGTGGAGCTGCGGCTGCTGGAGAAGCGGTACCGGGACTTCGTGCTGGGTGGCGCAAAGCTGTCGGCGGACGACAAGGCGCGGCTGTCGGAACTGAACGAGCAGCTGGCGGCGCTGTCCACAGAATTCGACCGGAACCTGCTGGTCGCGAAGAAGGCCGGGCAGCAGGTGTTCGACTCCGCGGACCAGCTGGCCGGGATGTCGGCGGACGCGGTGGCGGCGGCGAAGGAGAACGGCGAGGCGGTCGGGCTGCCGGGCAAGCACGTCATCTCGTTGAAGAGTTTCTCCAACCAGACCGAGCTGGCGGCGCTGGAGGACCGCGAGGCGCGGCGCGCGCTGCTGGAGGCGTCGCTGGAGCGGGCGTGGGACAGCAACAGCCCGGTGATCGTCAAGATCGCCATGCTGCGGGCCGAGCGCGCGGCGCTGCTGGGCTTCGCCTCCCATGCCGAGTACGCGGTGCAGGACCGGACGGCGAAGACCACGGCCGCGGTCGAGGACCTGATGACGCGGCTGATCCCGGCCGCGGTGGCCAACGCCGGGCGGGAGGCCAAGGCGCTGCGCGGGCGGCTGCCGGAGGGGCAGCGGCTGGAGGCGTGGGACTGGACGTACTACTCGGAGAAGGTGCGGCAGGCCGAGTACGACGTGGACTCGGAGGCGCTGCGGCCGTATCTGGAGCTGGACAGCGTGCTGGTGAACGGGGTGTTCCACGCGGCGGAGCTGGTGTACGGGATCACGTTCGAGGCGCGGCCGGATCTGGTGGCGTACCACCCGGATGTGCGGATCTGGGAGGTGTTCGACGCCGACGGGAGCGGCATCGGGCTGTTCCTCGGGGACTTCTTCGCGCGGAGCTCGAAGCGTGGCGGGGCGTGGATGACGAACTACGTCGAGCAGTCGCATTTGCTGGGGCAGTTGCCGGTGGTCGTCAACAATCTGAATGTGGCCAAGCCGCCGGTCGGTGAGCCGGCGTTGTTGACGTGGGACGAGGTGCGGACGCTGTTCCACGAGTTCGGACATGCGCTGCACGGGTTGTTCTCGGATGTGGAGCACCCGACATTGGCGGGGACGAATACGCCGCGGGACTTTGTGGAGTATCCATCGCAGGTCAATGAGATGTGGGCGGAGTGGCCGGAGGTGCTGGCGAACTATGCCAAGCACTATCGGACCGGGGAGCCGGTGCCGGCCGGGTTGCTGGCGCGGATGGCTGAGGCTGAGAAGTTCGGGCAGGGGTTCGCGGTGGTGGAGGTGCTGGCCGCGGTGATGTTGGACTGGGCTTGGCATTCTTTGGCGGTCGGGGAGGATCCGGGGGATGCCAAGGCTTTTGAGGAGGCGGCTTTGGAGCGGTATGGGTTGTTGATTCCGGAGATTCCGCCGCGGTATCGGTCCAGCTATTTTGCGCACATTTGGGGGAATGGGTATGCGGCTGGGTATTACTCGTATTTGTGGAGTGAGGTGTTGGATAAGGATACGGTGGATTGGTTTAAGGAGGGGGTTGGGGCTGGCGCTGAGGAGGCCGAAAAAGTTCGGTCGATTCGAGAGAGTGGGGAGTTGTTCCGGCGGGTGGTGCTGTCGCGGGGTGGGAGTGTGGATTTGATGGGGGCGTTCGCGGAGTTCCGGGGGCGGGGGCCGGAGGTTGAGGCGATGCTGCGGGCGCGGGGGTTGGCGGGGTGAGGGTGAGGGGTGACGGTGAGGGGTGAGGGGTGACGGTGGGGGTGAGGATGTGAGGGCGAGAGCGAGGGAGTCGAGACTTAAAGCTTGAGCTTGAAGCCGAGGTGCGACTGGACGAACCCGAGGCGCTCGTAGAAGCGATGCGCGTCGGGTCGTTCATTGTTCGAGGTCAGCTGGACCAGGCCGCAGCCGGCTTCGCGGGAGGTCGCGACGGCCCAGTTCATCATGTGGGTGCCGAGGCCGTTGCCGCGTTCGGAGGCTGCGACGCGGACTCCTTCGATGAGTGCGCGCTTCAAGCCGCGCTGGCTGACGCCGGGGATGTAGGTGAGCTGGAAGGTGCCGACGATTTCGCCGTCGCGGTCGGCGACGAGGAGGCGTTGGTTGGGGTCGGCGTCGACTTCTACGAAGGCTGCGAGGTAGGGGGTGAGGTCGTCGGGGTCCTCGCGGGTGGAGCCGAGTTTGTCGTCCGTGAGGAGGGCGATGATCGCGGGGAGGTCGGCGGTGGTGGCGTCGCGGAGGGTGGTGGGGTGGTGGGCGCTGGTGGCGTCGCGGAAGGTGGTGGGGATGTCAGTCATGATCAGGGACTGTAGCTGGCAGACTGGCGGCTTCAAGGCGCGGGAGGGGATCTGGATGTCGGCGACCGGTTCGTTGTTCGGGCTCGCTTATGGCGACAGCATGGGGAAGCCCACGGAGTTTCTGCGGTTCGAGCAGATCGTGGCGGAGTACGGGGTGGCCGGGCCGACGGAGTTGCCTGAGGGGGCGCTGGTCACCGACGACACGCAGATGGCTTTGGCGGTCGCCGAGGCGTTGTTGGAGCAACCGGGGGCGGGAGCCGGGTCGGAGCCGGAGGCGTTGACGGAGTCGTTGATCAAGCACTTCGTGGCGTGGGCGCATTCGCCGGAGAACAATCGCGCGCCGGGGATGACGTGTCTGAGGGCGTGCGGCGGCTTGGCGGAGGGGCGGCCGTGGGCGGAGGCGACGCAGCGGGGGTCGAAGGGCTGCGGGGCGAACATGCGGGTGACGCCGGTGGGGTTGGTGCCGGGGTTGGAGATGGGGACGGCGGCTGGGATCGCGCAGTTGCAGGCGGCGTTGACGCATGGGCATGCGACGGCGTTGGCGGCGTCGGATTTGACGATGGTTGCTGCGCGGTGGTTGGTGGAGGGGATGGCGGTGGGGGATTTGGTGGCGGCACTGCGGGAGCGGTGTTGGGAGGAGCGGGAGGTCTATCGGGGGGATTGGTTAAGAGACAGTTTGTGGCGAGGGTTGGGGGTGGGGCGGAAGGTTGGGTCGGCGGTTGGGCGGGAGTCGGGGAAGGCGGTTCGGCGGGAGTCGGAGTGGGGGTCGCCGGAGGAGTTCATTGCGCAGGGGTGGGACGAGTGTGCGGGGGTGTTGGATCGGTTGGTGGTGGCGTTGGAGAGGCCTGATTTTGAGGCGGATCCGTGTTTGGCCACTGGGGAGGGGTGGATTGCCGAGGAGGCGTTGGGTACGGCGTTGTTGTGTTTTTTGATGTTTCCGGATGAGCCGGTGCGGGTGTTGGGGCGGGCTGCGGCGAGTGGTGGGGATTCGGATTCGATTGCTGCTTTGGCGGGGGCTTTTGTGGGGGCGCGGTTAAGTCGGAGGCCAAGCGGTCTTAGGAAGACAATGCG
>NZ_BAAAQN010000056.1:40932-83283 GCF_039531695.1 Catenulispora yoronensis | reverse complement strand
ATCGCCCTACTCAAACTCACCGGCTGGACCAACATCGCCGCCGCCACCGACCACATGCGCGACCACCGCAACCACACCCTGAAACTACTAGGCATACAAACCAACCCATGAGAACGCAAAAGCCCTGTCGGCGGTACTGTAGGCAAAGCCCTGCCGACGTGACCGAGGAGAACAAACCCAAACCCCCAGGGAGAGGGCTGACAATCACTGGGTAGGGGGCTGGGCGCCCTGCGCACTACGGCCGCCAGGAAGGTTCAGAGCAAAACCGCCAGCCGAAGGCCTGCTCCACCGGCGGCCGGAAGGTTGAAGCGACCGCCTCGGCCACCGAGTCCTTCAGTCCTCTCCCTGGGTTTTTGGTTTGTTCTCCTCGGTCACGTCGGCAGGGCTTTGCCTACAGTACCGCCGACCAGGTGTCAAGTTCATGCACACCCAACCGCAGCCCAATAAGCATCACCGCAGCGGCATGGACTTGATACCTGGGCGGCGGTGCTGTACCCGTAGGGCTGCCGACGTGAGCGAGGGGAACAAACCCCCACCTCACAAACCGCCAGCGCAGGGACTAGCCGGGCCCACCTATGGACTAGCGCCAGTTCTCCGAGGGATCAGAGGCCCGCCGGAGGCACCTGCCTTTGACTTTGCTCTTAAGCTCTTAACTCTACTCTTAGGCTCTCAAGCCCCTTCTCTCAACCTCCTGAAGGCAACCGCACCGACAACGCATGCCGAAACACGTCCCCCGGATCAAAACGCTGCTTCACCCGCTGAAGACGCGGATAGTTCCCCCCGAAGTACAGCTCCTCCCACCCCATCCCCGAGCGGTTCCACTCCGGATCAGCCAGGTCACCATCGGGATAGCTGATGTACGAACCATCCACCACCCCATCCGGCACCGGCACCCCACCACTGTGCTGAAAAACCTCACCGTAGAACGCCCGCACCCACCCAATATTCGCCTCATCCTCCTCCCTCTCAGTCCACATCCCCGTGCTGTACGACGCCTTGATGATCGCATCGCGCTGAGCAACCGCCGTAGCATCAGGCGCAACAGCGTTGACCTGCCCCCCGAACCCGGTAAGCACCAAACACCCCATCGGATTCAGGTGCTCAGGCATCGTCAGGTACCTGTAAATCGTCGCAATCTGCCCATCCGTATGCCCCCGGCGCAGGTAAGCAGCCTTGTGCTTATAGCGCCCAGCCGGATCGGCAGGCCAGTTGTAGGACGGCATCCACGACTCCATCCACGGCACCACCTCCCCGGTGTCGGACATCGGCGCCGCGCTGAGGTTGCTGACAATCGCCTCGATATGCGCCCCCAGCAGCTTCTCTGCATCCGGCGCGTCGTCAGGGATCACCGACGTCAACATGAGCACCGAGCCCGCGCGGTGCATGACGATCAGGTTGCTCCACAGCGGCGCACTGGGCGAATCCGGCGCGCTATTCTCCTCGTACCAGGTGAAGTAGTTGCGCAGCAGCGTATGAAAGTCCTGCTCGCTGAACCCATCCCAGGACCAGACGACATCCCGGCGCCGAACCGCCGCCGGCGCCGGCGGAAGCAGCTCGGACGGGTCGAGCGACAACGCACCGGGCGTCCGCAGCCAGTAGCGGGTCACGACACCGAACGTGCCGCCACCGCCACCGGCGTGGGCCCACCAAAGGTCGTGGTGGGGATCCCCAGGATCCCGCGACCCGACGACGACGCGCGCCCGCCCATCACCGTCGACCACCACCACCTCCACCGCCTCCAGATGGTCCACGACCAGCCCGTCGCGCCGAGACAACGGCCCATAGCCGCCCCCGGCGAAGTGGCCGCCGACACCCACGTCAAAACAGGTACCACCGGGGATGGTGACGCCCCAGCCGGCATGCAGCGACCGGTAGACCTTCTCCAGACGCGCACCGGCGCCGACAACGAACGCCCGACGCTCCGCGTCGAACCCGACATGGTCGAGTCCGGAGACGTCGATCAGCAGACGGATGTCGGGAGTAGTAGTGAAGTCCTCGAAGCAGTGACCACCGCTGCGGACCGCGACACGCCGCCCGGTGGCCACGGCGTTCTCGACGGCCGCCACGACCTGCGCGGTGTCGCGGACCAGCCAGACCTCGTCGGGAGTGCCGACGAAGCGGTGGTTGTAGCCCTCGGTCAGGGCCGGGTAGCGGGCATCCGCAGGGGTGACGATGTCGGAGCTCTCACCGGGCGCGGCGCCCTGGCGGGTTTCGGCCATGGGGGTTCCCTTCTCACGGGTGGAAGCCCTCCACACCGTGTCACCGCGCACGCCCCCCGGCATCTCTTCCTGTGCGGAGCAAATCCCATCCCGAAGCGTGTCCGGATCCGCGAGTCGGCTCCGACCCACAAGTAGAGAAGGCGAACAACACAGCGACGACTGCTGGTCAACAGCGACGACTGCTGGTCACACGACTGCTGCTCACACCACTGCTGCTCACACGACTGCTGCTCAACGGAACGTAGAAGGAGACCACCATGTCCACCACCGTGGAGCCCGAGGCCATCGAGTCCCTGCGGGCTGACGTCACCGGCGAGGTCGTCCTGCCGGGTGACGAGGGCTACGACGACCTGGCCAACTTGATCGTCCACACCGGGCACCCGGCGGTGATCGTCCGCGCCCGCAGCAACGACGACGTCGCGCGCGGTATCGGCTTCGCGGTGGAGCACGGCCTGGAGATCTCCACCCGCAGCGGCGGCCACAGCAACGCCGGCTTCAGCACCAACGTCGGCGGCCTGGTCCTGGACCTGTCCCTGCTGGACGGCGTCGAGGTCCTGAACGAGTCCGAGCGCCTGGTCCGGCTCGGCGCCGGCGCGCACTGGGTGAACGTCGCCGGCGCCCTGGCGCCCTACGGCCTGGCCTTCACCTCCGGCGACACCACCAGCGTGGGCGTCGGCGGCCTGCTGGTCGGCGGCGGCGTGGGCTGGATGGCGCGCAAGTACGGCCTGGCGCTGGACAGCCTCGTGGCGGCCGAGGTCGTGACGGCCGACGGCCGGATCCTGGTGGCCAGCGCGGAGGAGAACCCCGACCTGTTCTGGGCCATCCGCGGCGGCGGCGGCAACTTCGGGGTCGTGACGTCCTTCACCGTCGTCGCGCAGGCGGAGCCCCAGGTCTTCTTCGGCCAGATCTCCTTCGCCCCCGACGAGACCGCCGCGGTGTTGCGCGGCTGGGCCGCGTACATGGACTCCGCCCCGGAGGAGCTGACCACCACCGCCATGTGCTGGCCGACCTTCGGCGAGGCGGCCCCGCCGCTGGGGATCGTGGTCTGCTACGCCGGCGACGACGACGCGGCGGCCGGCCTGGCCATCGACCCGATCCGCAAGCTCGGCACCGTCGTCGACGACCAGGTCCGCCTCGTGCCCTACGGCGAGGTGCTCCAGCCGATCGGCGAGCTGCCCCCGGGCTGGCGCCCGCGGGTGCGCAACCGCCTGACCCCGTCGGTGACCGGCGACCTGGTCGACACCATCCTCGCCGAGCAGGCCAACCTGGCGAATCTGTATGTGGAGATCCGCGAGATCGGCGGCGCCCTGAGCCGGGTGGCGGAGGACGCGACCGCGTTCCCCCACCGCTCCACCCAGGCCCTGATCATGGGCGTGCTGCTCGGCTCGCCGGAGGACAATGAGCCGCTTCTCCCGACCTACGAGCAGTTCTGGTCGGCGATCGCGCCGTCGATGTCCGGCGCCTATAGCGGTTTCTTGAGCGACATTCTTCAGTCCGACATCGACGCGGTCTATCCGGCCCCGGTGTATCGCCGTTTGGCGGAACTGAAGCAGAAGTACGACCCCAACAACATCTTCCATCTCAATGTCAACGTTGTTCCCGCCGGAGCCGGCGAAAGCTGACCCTCCGGGGCCGGGACGTCGCCAGGCGTCCCGGCCCGGCGCCCGGCGCCCAACAGCCAATCCCGGGGCTCGCCGCCCCGGTCGGGCAGTGCCAAGCCGTGCCGAAGCCGCCCACCGCAGGACAGCTTTCGACTTGGCACTGCCCGACCGGGACGGTGGACCCGACAGCGACAGCGCTGCCTGGCTCGACCCCGACGGTCGAGCCAGCCAGCGCCCAAAACCACTGCCTAAAGCGCGCCTAAAACGTGTCGATGATCGGCCGGACCTCCATGGCGCCGAACTTGGCGTCGGGCCAGCGCGAAGCGATCTCCACCGCGCGCTCGACGGTCTCGCACTCCACCATCAAAGTCCCGGCGAGGCACTCCTTGGCCTCGGCGAACGGACCGTCGGTCGCGGTCACGGAGCCCCCGCGCACCCGGACCGTCTTGGTCTGCGAGGCGTCGGCGAGC
Organism: Catenulispora yoronensis; assembly: GCF_039531695.1. Classification (NCBI taxonomy): domain Bacteria; kingdom Bacillati; phylum Actinomycetota; class Actinomycetes; order Catenulisporales; family Catenulisporaceae; genus Catenulispora; species Catenulispora yoronensis. The sequence continues at coordinate 78,993 of NZ_BAAAQN010000056.1, read as the reverse complement.
GCCTGCCCGCCGAGCAGCTCCCCCGACGCCGAGATCTCGGCCATCAAAGACTCCACCTCGGACATCAGCTCCTGCTGCTCCTGCTCGGACAGGGCGGCCAGCGTCGCGGGGTCGTTGTTGATCAGCAGCAGGTATTTCACAGCGCTCCTCGAAGGATTGATGACGGGTGTCACGCGACACCGACGTCCTGAGCCGGACGTCCCGGGAGCAATACTAGGATTTCGCAGGCGCGCTCACGGGATCTCGGCGCATGTCGCGTCAACTTCGAGGACTGATACCTCGGATCGGCCCCGCCCTCACGCCACCACCATCGTCGCCATCATCCCCGTGTACGAAGCATGCTCCAGCAAATGGCAGTGATACACGTACTTCCCCGGATAGTCGGTGAACGAGGCCTGGATCCGCACCACCCCGTTCTTCGGGATCACCACCGTGTCCTTCCACCCCCGCTGCGTCGGATCCGGAGCCAGCCCATTGACATCCAGGATCCGGAACTGCACCAGGTGCAGATGGAAGTTGTGCTCCCACCCCGAGACATCAGTGATGGTCCAGATCTCGGTGCTCCCCAGCGCGATCCGCGAGTCCACCCGGTCCGGGTCGAAGATCTGTCCGTTGATCGGGAAGTAGTTCCCGTCCGGCGTCAGCGACAGCTCGATGCTCCGCGTCCGGTTCGCCGCCGGCAGCGGCGGTAGCGACGCCGCCAGCTGCGCGGGCACCTGGCTCAGGTCCGCCCCGCAGCTCTCGGTCACGTCGAAGCGCAGGACCTGGCCCAGGGTCGCGTCCTGGAGGAACAGCTGCGTGCCGTGCGCGCAGCCGGAGAAGTCGATGACGACCTCGGCGCGCTCGGCCGAGGAGATCTCGATACTCGCCGTCGACACCGGCGCCGCCAGCAGCCCGCCGTCGCTGGCGATCTGCACCACCGGCCGGCCGTCGCTCAGCGTCAGCGAGAACGCCCGGTGGTTGGAGCCGTTCAGGAAGCGGAAGCGGTACTTGCGCGGCGCCACCGGGAAGTACGGGCGCGGCTTGCCGTTGGCCAGGACCACGGTCCAGTCCAGGAACGGGTCGTAGAGCAGGCTGTTGTCGTCGTTCAGGTAGGCGTCGCGCAGCAGGATCGGCACGTCGTAGCGCCCGCTGGGCAGGCGCAGCCCGTCCTCCCACGGGTCCCGGATGATGTACATGCCGTGCAGGCCCTGGTAGACGTGCGGGGCCTCCATCATGTGCAGGTGGTCGTGGTACCACAGCGTCGCCGCGCGCTGCGTGTTCGGGTACGTGTTGACCTTCGTCCCCCCGGCGACGATCTCATCGGTGGGGAAGCCGTCGCTGGCCGCCGGCGTGTGCCCGCCGTGCAGGTGCACCACGACGCTCTCAGTGAGGCTGTTGGTGAACTTCGCGACCACGCGCCGGTTGCGGGTGGCGCGGATGGTCGGGCCGATGAAGCCGCCGCCGTAGCTCAGGATGCTGGTCAGGGCGCCCGGCGCGATGGCCGCGGTCGACTGCTGCACGTTGATCGTGTAGTAGTCGGCGTCGGCGGTGGTCGCCGTCGGGACCGCGTCGGCCAGGCGCGGCATGGCGTCGGTGAACGGCGTCAGGACGGCGGCCGGGCGGACCGTGCCCTTGATCGGCACCATCGACATGCCCGGCATCTGGGCCATGTCCGCGGGGTCCGGACCGGTTCCCTCGGCGGCCGGGCCGACGGGCAGCGCGGGACCCCCGCGCGAGCCCAGGACCAGCGCGCCGGCCCCGGCGGAGAAGCTGGCGGCGGCGCTGAGCCGCAGAACGTCGCGTCGTCTCATGGTCGGCACTTCCTTGCTGGCGTCAGGGCGGAGGCGTCATTGCCGCGCACAGTGCGCAACACAGGAGATGAAATCCGTATCAGGGTTCTGCTTGCATCTCCCATATTGCGGTTTCGCGGACGGACGCGGGGCCGACCCTCGCGGAGGTGATGACGATGGGCCGGGTGATCGCGGACATCTCGATGTCCCTTGACGGCTTCGTGGCCGGTCCGGACGACGGGCCGGGCGATCTGCCGATCGGCCGGGGCGGTGAGCGGCTGCACCGCTGGATGTTCGAATTGGCGAGTTGGCGCGCTCAAGTGGGGAAGGACGGCGGCGGCGACCGGGACGGCGGTGGCCAGAACAGCGGCGGCGAGGACGGCGGTGGTCAGGACAGCGCCAGCGCCGGCGCCGTCCAGAACGGCGTCGCCTCGGATCTGATGGAAGAGTACTTCCGGCGCAGCGGCGCGATCCTCATCGGCCGCCGCATGTTCGACCACGGAGAACCGGTCTGGGGCGACGAGCCGCCGTTCCGGGTACCGGTGTTCGTGCTCACCCACCGTCCGCGCGCGGCCGAGGCCAAGCGGGGCGGGACCAGCTGGAACTTCGTCCTGGACGGCGTCGCCTCGGCGGTGGCGCAGGCCACGGCCGCCGCCGGCGAGCGCGACGTCGCGGTGATGGGCGGCGGCCAGGTGATCAGCGCCTGCCTGGCCGCCGGGCTGCTCGACGAGCTGCGCCTGCATCTGGTGCCGATCCTGCTCGGCGGCGGCGTCCGGCTGTTCGCCGACTCCGCCGACCCCGCCGTCGGCCTGGAGCAGACCCGCGTGGTGTCCTCCCCGGGCGTGACCCACCTGTTCTACACAGTGCGGCGCCCCACAGCCTGAGTTCCGCAGCCTGAGTTCCACAGCCTTAGCTCCACAGCCACACCGCATTTGGAGAGATGAGCCCTCTCCGGGATCTCGCTGACCATGGGCCCATGCCCAGTGAGATCCGGAGGCCGCTCATGACCGAAGTCCCGGAAGCCCCGCGTCCCGGCACTCACCAGGCCGCGGCCACGCCGGTCCAGGAAGCGCTGTGGCTCCTCGAAGCCCTCGGCCACGACTCCGCCGCCCACACCCTGACCCGCTCCTACCGCCTCACCGGCGACCTCAGCCCCGAGCTGCTGCGCGTCGTCTGGCACGAGGTCGTGGACCGGCACGAGGCGCTGCGCACCACCTTCGCCCTCGCCGCCGGACGTCCGGTGCGTCAGGTCGCCGAGCGCGGGTACTGCGGCTACTCCTTCACCTACCACGACGTCTCCGGCCACCGCCGCGCGACCGCGCGCGCCCGGCGGCTGATCGCCGAGGCCGCCGCCTGGCCGTTCGAGCCCGGCGGGCCGCTGGCCCGGCTGACCGTCGTCCGCGGCGGCGTCGCCGAGCACCGGGTGCTGCTCACCGCGCACCAGACCGTCGCCGACGACCGGTCGATGTCGGTGCTCGTGCAGGAACTGTCGGAGCTCTACAACGCTGTCAGCGCCGGCGACTCCTTCCACGACGTCCACCCGGCCGCCGCCGCCGAAGCCTTCGGCGCGTTCGCCGAGCGGCAGCGCCGCCGGGCCGCCGAGGCCCAGGCGGCCGACGCGCTCCAGTGGTGGGTGCGGGCGCTGACCCCGCTGCCGCCGGAGGTGCCGCTGCCGGTGGTCCGCCGCCGTCCCGCCGAGCCGTCGGGCGCCGCGCTGACCGCGCAGCTCGACACCGGACGGGACCTGCTCCGGGCGGTCCGGGACCGGGCTCGCGCCGAGGGCGTCACCGAGTTCGACGTGCTGCTCGCCGCCTTCCAGACGCTGCTGTTCCGGCACGGCTCGGCCGACCGGATCGCCGTCGCCACCCCGGCGTCGACCCGTCGCGGCGCGGTCGACGCCCCGGTTGTCGGGCCCTGTGTCAACACGCTCATTCTCTGCGCGGACTTCGCCGCGGCGCCGGAGCCCGCCACGACACCAGAGCCCGCCGCGACACCGGAGCTCGCCACGGCACCGGACTTCCGGACCGTCCTGGCCCGGACCACGCAGTACGCGCAGGACGCCTTCGAACGGCGGGATGTGGCGTTCGCCGACGTCGTGCGCGCGCTGCCGGTGATCCGCGACCCTCGGCGCGCGCCATTGTGCGACGCGGTCTTCATGCACCGCACTGACCCGCCCGCCGCGCTGACGCTGCACGGCGTGACCGCCACACCGCAGCCCGCGGACCCGGGAGCGGTCGACACCGACCTGGCGCTGACCGCCGACACCTCCGGGACCGGGCTCGCGCTGTCGCTGACGCTGCGCGCGGACCTGTTCGCCCCGGACATTCCGGAGCTGATCCTCGGCCAGTACCGCACCCTGCTCGCCGCCGCTGTCGCCGATCCGACGGCGCCGGTCGGCACCCTCCCGCTGGACGGCGCCGACACCGTGGCCGCCGCGAACCAGGACGCCGACCGCATCGCCGCCGACGGCTACGCCGGGGCGACGGTCCCCGAACTGGTGCGGCTGTGGGCCGCGAGCAGCCCGGACACCGTGGCGGTGGAGTTCGCGGGGGAGAAGCTGACCTACCGCGGCCTGGCCGACGCCGCCGGGCAGGTGCGCGAGGCCCTGCGGAGCGCGGGAGTCGGCCCGGGCGAGCCGGTGGTGGTGCGGCTGGCCCCGGGCCTGGGCCAGATGGCCGCGCTGCTCGGAGTGCTGGAGGCCGGCGCCACGCTGGTGTGGTTCGGCCTCGGCGACGTCGGCAGCCGCGGCCGCGTGGTGCTGTCGGCCCTGCGCCCGGCCGCCCTGCTGATCGACGGCGGTCAGCGGCCGGACGAGCTCGCCGACTGGTACCGCGGCGAGACGGTCGGCCAGGTCGTCGACATCGCAGAGGTCCTCGATATCGCCGCCACCGCCAATACCGCCCCGCCGCAACACACTCTGCCGACAACGCCCCCATCAGCCCGCACCCCACCCCCACCCCCACCCCAAGTCCGCGCCACCGACCGCGCCTACATCGCCTACACCTCCGGCTCCACCGGCACCCCCAAAGGCGTCGCCCAGAGCCACGCGGCGCTGGCGCAGTTCGTCACCTGGCTCGCCGACGAGTTCGCGCTCGGCCCCGGGTCCCGGGTCGCGCAGTGGGTCGCCCCCGAGCACGATCCGGCGCTGGCCGAGACCTTCGCGGCGCTCGCCTCCGGCTCCACGCTGTGCCTGGTCCCGGCGCTGATCCGGGCGAACCCGGAGAAGCTCGTGGACTGGCTCGCGGCCGAGCGGATCAGCATGCTCCAGACCGTCCCGAGCTTCGCCCGGGAGCTGCTGCGGGTGGTGGAGGCCGGCCGGGCCCCCGAGCGGATGGCGGCGCTGGCCGTGCTGCTGCTGATGGGCGAGGCGCTGCCCGGCGAGCTGGTCACCGGGCTGCGGACCGCGCTGCCGCTGGCCCGCACCGCGAACCTGTACGGGCCCACCGAGACCATCGCCGCGACCTGGCACGAGGTGTCCGGTCCGGTGTCCGGGCCGGTGCCGATCGGCCGGTCCATCCCGGGCCGGCAGGTGCTGGTCCTGGACGACGAGGACCGCCCCTGCCCGGCCGGCGTCACCGGGAACCTGGTGATCCGCAGCCCCTACGTGGCCGACGGCTACCTGGGCGCGCCCGAGCCCGGCCCGGCGTTCGCGCCGCTGCCGGGGTTCCCGGCGGTGACGGTCGACGGCCGGCCGGTGGGCTGCTACCGCACCGGCGACCTGGCCCGCCGGCTGCCCGGGGGCGTGCTCGAATACCGGGGCCGCAAGGACTACCAGATCAAGCTCTACGGCAGCCGTCTGGAGCTGGCCGACGTCGAGGCGGCGCTGGCCGACCATCCGTCGGTGGCCGAGTGCGCCGTCGTCGCGGTGACCGACGCCGACGGCTTCGCCAGCCGGCTGGTGGTCCACGTCGTGCCGCGCGCGGACCCGGGCGGCCGGCCGCTGGGCTCGCCCGACGAGTGGCGCACCCAGCTGCGGCACCGGTTCGGCCGCTCGATGCTGCCGGCGCTGTTCCGGACGCTGCCCGGCCGCCTGCCGCGGACCCCGGCCGGCAAGGTCGACCGGGCCCGGCTGCCCGATCCGGGCGCCGCGGCCGGGCCGGCCGGGCGGCCGCTCCAGACCCCGGTCGAGAAGGAGATGGCCGGGTTGTGGGCGGAGCTCACCGACGGCGTCCCGGCCTCGGCCGGCGACACCTTCTTCGCCGCCGGCGGCCACTCGCTGCTGGTCCTGCCGCTGCTGCGGCTGATCCGCGGCCGGTTCGGCGTCGCGGTGTCCGCGGCGGATTTCTACGCGCACCAGACCTTGGCCGGGCTGTCCGCCCTGGTCGACCGATCCAGATAACGGAGTGAGTGCATGGCTTCCCAGCAGATCGCCGCCGGGTCCGTCTCGGAGGGCGCCGCGCCCGTCGTGTTCGACGGCGAGCACCTGGACATCGCCGCCGTCCGGCGGGTGGCCGAGGGCGGGGCCGCGTGTTCGGTCTCGCCGCAGTCCCTGGCCAAGGCGGCCAAGAGCCGCGCGGTGTTCGAGGACGTGGTCAACGCCGGCATCCCGGTGTACGGCGTGACCACCGGCTACGGCGAGATGATCTACATGCTCGTCGACCCCTCCAACGAGACCACCCTGCAGACCAACCTGGTCCGCAGCCACAGCGCGGGCGTCGGCCCGCTGTTCCCCGAGGACGAGGCCCGGGCCATCGTCGCCGCCCGGCTCAACGCCCTGTCCAAGGGCTACTCGGCGGTGCGTCCGGAGATCCTGGAGCGGCTGGCGCTGTTCCTGAACCTCGGCCTGACCCCGGCGATCCCGGAGATCGGGTCGCTGGGCGCCAGCGGCGACCTGGCCCCGCTGGCCCACATCGCCAGCACCGTCATCGGCGAGGGCTACTTCCTGTCCGGCGGCCGGCCGGTGCCGGCCGACCGGGTGCTGCGCGAGCACGGCCTGGAGCCGCTGGTCCTGAAGTTCAAGGAGGGCCTGGCGCTGATCAACGGCACCTCCGGCATGACCGGCCTGGGCGCCCTGGTGCTCGGGCGCGGCTGGGAGCAGGTGCGCCAGGCCGAGATCGTCTCGGCGCTGCTGGTCGAGGCGGTGCGCGGCTCCATGGGCCCGTTCCAGCCCGAGGGCCACGACCTCGCCCGCCCGCACCCCGGCCAGATCGACACCGCCGCGAACCTGCGGGCCCTGCTGCGCGGCAGCGAGCTCACGGTCGAGCACGCGGACCTGCGCAAGCAGGTGGCCGCGGCCAAGCAGGCCGGGACCAGCGTCCAACGCACCGAGATCTACCTGCAGAAGGCGTACTCGCTGCGGGCCATGCCGCAGGTCCTCGGCGGCGTGCGGGACACGCTGGCGCACGCCACCGCGCGGGTGCAGACCGAGCTGAACTCGGCCAACGACAACCCGCTGTTCTTCGAGGACCAGGAGGTGTTCCACGGCGCCAACTTCCACGGCCAGCCGGTCGCCTTCGTCATGGACTTCACCACGATCGCCCTGACCCAGCTCGGCGTGCTGGCCGAGCGCCAGCTCAACCGGGTCCTGAACCGGCACCTGAGCTACGGCCTGCCGGAGTTCCTGGTGGCCGGCGACCCCGGCCTGAGCAGCGGCTACGCCGGGGCCCAGTACCCGGCCACGGCGCTGATCGCCGAGAACCGGACGATCGGCCCGGCCAGCACCCAGAGCGTGCCGTCCAACGGCGACAACCAGGACATCGTCAGCATGGGCCTGATCGCCGCCCGCAACGCCCGCCGGGTGCTGCGCAACAACCAGTACATCCTGGCCGTGGAGTACCTGGCGGCGGCCTCGGCCGTGGACGTCTCGGACCGCTACCGCGGCCTGAGCCCGGCCGGCAAGGCCACCTACGACGCGGTGCGCTCGCTGGTGCCGCGCCTGGACTCCGACCGCTACATGGGCGACGACATCGAGACCGTGGCCGCCGCCCTGGGCCGCGGGGAGTTCATCGCCGCGGTCGAGAACTGCAACATCGACCTGCGCTGATCCAGGCCGCCGCCGCTGATCCGGCCCGCCGACCACCCACGTCCCCTGCGAGGAGCACCGGTATGACCACCCGGCCGTTGACCGGCGACGAGTACATCGAGAGCCTCCGAGACGACCGGGAGGTCTACCTCTACGGCGAGCGCGTCAAGGACGTCACCACCCATCCCGCCTTCCACAACCCGGTGCGGATGACCGCGCGGCTCTACGACGCGCTGCACGACCCGGCCAAGCGGGACGTGCTGACCTGCCCCGTCGACACCGGCGGGGAGGGCTACACGCACCGCTTCTTCACCACCTCGCGCAGCGCCGAGGACCTGGTCGGCGACCAGCGCGCGATCGCGGAGTGGGCCCGGATGAGCTACGGCTGGATGGGCCGCAGCCCGGACTACAAGGCCTCGTTCCTGGGCACCCTGGGCACCAACGCCGAGTTCTACGGCGAGTACGCCGACAACGCGCGCCGCTGGTACCGCGAGGCCCAGGAGAAGGTCCTGTTCTGGAACCACGCGATCGTCCACCCGCCGGTGGACCGGGACCGCCCGGCCGACGAGGTGGCCGACGTCTTCGTGCACGCCGAGCAGGAGCGGGACGACGGCCTGGTGGTCAGCGGCGCCAAGGTGGTCGCGACCGGCTCGGCCCTGACCCACCACGCCTTCATCGCCCACTACGGGCTGCCGATCCGCAAGCGCGAGTACGCCCTGGTGGCCACCGTCCCGCTGGCCGCCCCCGGCGTGAAGCTGATCTGCCGGCCCTCCTACACCGCCGCGGCGGCCGTGGCCGGCACCCCGTTCGACCACCCGCTGTCCTCCCGCCTGGACGAGAACGACACGATCCTGATCCTGGACAAGGTCCTGATCCCTTGGGAGAACGTGTTCGTCTACGGCGACCTGGGCCGGGTCCAGATGTTCACGGCCCGCTCCGGCTTCCCCGAGCGCTTCACCTTCCACGGCTGCACCCGGCTGGCGGTGAAGCTGGAGTTCCTGGCCGGGCTGTTGTCCAAGGCCCTGCAGGCCACCGGCACCCGGGACTTCCGCGGCGTGCAGTCCCGGCTCGGCGAGGTCCTGGCCTGGCGCAACCTGTTCTGGGGGCTGTCCGACGCGGCGGCCCGCAACCCGGTGCCCTGGACCGGCGGCGCGGTGCTGCCCAACCCCGACTACGGCATGGCCTACCGCTGGTTCATGCAGATCGGCTATCCCCGGATCCGCGAGATCATCCTCCAGGACGTGGCCAGCGGCCTGATCTACGTCAACTCCAGCGCCGCCGACTTCAAGAACCCGGAGATCCGCCCCTACCTCGACAAGTACGTGCGGGGCTCCGGCGGGGTCACGGCGCTGGACCGGACGAAGCTGATGAAGCTGCTGTGGGACGCCGTCGGCACCGAGTTCGGCGGCCGGCACGAGCTCTACGAGCGCAACTACTCCGGGAACCACGAGAACACCCGGGTGGAGCTCTACTTCTCCCAGCTGGCCGACGGCCGGCTGGACGGCTACCAGGCCTTCGTGGAGGCCTGCATGGGCGAGTACGACCTGGACGGCTGGACCGTGCCGGACCTGTCCTCCTTCGCCGAGCTCAACGCGCTGATCCCGAAGGTTTGAGGCGCCGCGCCGCGATACGCCGCGATACGCCGTGCTGCGATACGCCGTGCGGCGCCGCACTGCCGAAGATGCCGCCCCGCGCCGCCGGTGCCAGCGTGGGCGGTGCCCCCGCACATCAGTACCCTCCATCACCCGGGAGTGACCCATGGGAATCACCGAGGCCCCGTCCAGGGCCGAACTCGTCGGCCGCGCCTCCGACCTGGTGCCGCTGCTGCAGAAGGCGGCGCCGGCGATCGAGGAGAACCGCCGCCTGACCGACGAGGCCGTCGAGGCGCTCACCGCCTCCGGCCTGCTGAAGATGCGCGTGCCGCGCCACCACGGCGGCTACGAGTCCCCGATGCGCACCGTGGTGGACGTGCTGGCCGAACTGGCCCGCGGCGACGGCTCCGCCTCCTGGACCGCCGCGGTGTGGGCGATCAGCACCTGGATGGTGGGGATGTTCCCGGACACCGTCCAGGACGAGGTGTTCGCCGTCCCCGACGTGCGCGTCAGCGGCATCCTCAGCCCCACCGCGGTCGGCACCCCGGTCGAGGGCGGCGTCGTCCTCAACGGCCGCTGGGCCTTCAACACCGGCTCCCAGCAGAGCGCCTGGAACACCAACGCGGCGGTCCGCGCGCTGCCCGGCGGCGGCTTCGAGCCGATCATGGTCCTGATCCCGCTGTCCGACCTGGTGGTCGTCGACGACTGGCACACCGCCGGCCTGCGCGGCTCGGGCAGCGTCAGCACCGTGGCCCAGGACGTGTTCGTCCCGGACGCCCGCATCCTGCCGATGGGCCCGGTCCTGGCCGGCGTGCACCAGCTGGGCCGCAACGCCGACTCCCCGGTCTACAAGGCACCGTTCATGCCCACCGCCTGCGCCACCGTCAGCGCCCCGGCCCTGGGCCTGGCCAAGGCGGCCCGCGACGCCTTCTTCGACCGCCTCCCGGGCCGCAAGATCTCCTACACGGCCTACGAGAACCAGGCCGAGGCCCCGATCACCCACCTGCAGACCGCCGAAGCCGCCACGAAGATCGACGAGGCCGAGTTCCACGCCTTCCGCGCCGCCGGAATGCTGGACGACAAAGCCGCCGCCGGCGAGCCCTGGACCCTGGAGGAGCGGGCCCGGGTGCGGCTCGACCTGGGAGCGACCTGCCAGCGCGCCAAGGAGGCGGTCGACATCCTGGCCGACGCCAGCGGCGGCTCCTCGGTCTACTCCACGGTGCCGATCCAGCGCATCGAACGGGACATCCAGACCCTGAGCCTGCACGCGATCATCCACCCGTCGACGAACCTGGAGCTGTACGGCCGGGTGCTGTGCGGGCTGGAGCCGAACACGCACTACGTCTGAGGGCGGGGCAGGGGGGACGCAGGGCGCGTCCGGGGCCGAGCGGAGTCCGTGCTCGGCCCCGGAGGCGTTGGCCGACGCGCCCACCTAGAAGAGGGCGAACGGCAAGGCATCGGCGACCACGCCCAACGCCTCGCTCCAGATCCCGGAACTCGCGGCCTCGGCGACGTCGACCCCGCCGGCCGCCTCGGCGGCGGTCACCGTGCTCCGGCCCGCGAGCGCCGCCCCCTCATCGGCTCCGCCGTCGGCGGCGCCGGCCTTGGCCGCGGCGGCTGCACCCGCTGCCTTGGCCGCGGTGGCCTCCTTCGAGGCCTCGACCGGATCGGGTACGTCCTTCAGTACTGTCTCGATGACGTCGCCCGGGTCCTGTCCGCCGCTGGCTCCGGGACGGGTGACCGGGGGGATGATGTCCGGCGCGTCCTTGGCCACGAGCGAATAGCAGGATCCGGGCCCGTTCATGATGTCGTTGAGGACCGCTTGCCAGCTCAGGTCTTTGGTGTTCTGGAACTGGGACCACAGGTCCTTCGTCGACTTCACGCAGTCGAGCGCGTCCGGAGCGGTGGTCAGCAGTTCCTCGCCCGTCGCCGCCAGGTTCGAACTGATCGACACCGTCAGCGGGGACGACGACGATGAGGTGACCGAGCCGCCGGGGGGAATCAGGAGCCCGCCGTCGGAGGCGGGGCGTACTGATGTCTTGATCAGCGACCAGGCGACCTGGTCGGCTTTCGACAGCTTCGCCAGGTCCGTGTGGAGCTTGCCCGCGGCTTCCTTCGAATCCACTTCGAGTTCGGCTTTTGAGATGTTGAATGCCACGGCGTTGTAGGGCCGGGATGATTCCACGCCGTATTGCCTACTCAGGTGTATTCGAATAAAGGTGGACCATGCGGGATGCGCCGGATGCGCCGGATGCGGTTGGCGACGCGAACCCGGCAGGCCCGGCGGCAGATGCGCAGGATGAGAGCGTGAGCAGCATTGCCGCGGCGACACAAACAGCTGAGAATCGGCGGCGTGGAAGTCGAGGCATACGTCCGTTGAGCATGTTCTCCACCTTTTCGGTCATGCGAAGGCTGGAGCATGAATCCGGGCAGCACTCTATGCAGCCCTTGTGGTGGCGACCAGGGAATTCCATCATCGCGTCAGGGCGTCCAGGGGAAGCATGTAAACGGGTATTGCGTTTTGTCGTTGGCGCTTTTCCCGCTGCTTGATTCGGCGGCTCGCGGCGGACCTACGAGCCCTGATACATCAGAGCCCTGATCGGCCGCACGCCGACAGGCACCGGTCGGACCGATCCGACCGGTGCCTGCTCTGGCGTGTGCGGGGCCGGCGGGTGCCGTCTATTCCGCTCCGACGGCGGTGCGGCGGATGGCTTCCTTCCGCGCGTCGAGGAGCGCCAGCAGTACCGGTGGGTCCAGTACCCCGGCCGGCTTCAGGGCGAGGTCGACCGAAGGGGTCGGCGCGCCGTTGCGCACGACGATCGGTCCCTCGGAGCCCACACACAGTTCCGCGGAGCTGCTCAGCGCGGCTTCCCGGGCTTCTCGCAGTTCGCGCGCTCCTTGCGGGCCTCGCGGGTCCCGCAGCTCGCGGGGGTCGCGTCCCCGCCGGGGCGGCAGGGAGGTGCCGGGTCCGGGACCGTGGCCGGCGCCGGGAGCGTGGCCGATCCCGTGCCCGATCCCGCGTCCGGCCCCGGCGCCGTGCCCGACCCCACCCCCGACCCCATGCGCATCCGGACTCACCGACTGCGCCAGCAGATACCAGCTCCCCGGCGGCACCCCGTCGAACGTGAAGTCCATCGGCCGGTCCAGCACGGCGCACCGCACCGGCCGGCCCTCCGGCAGCCGCTCCGGGAACAGGCCGACGAACACCAGCCCGTGGCGTGCTCCGGCGTACGGCAGGATCTTGCCCTGCACCGTCCCCGTCCCCAGCCCCACCGGCCCCCGCGGCTCCCGGACCGGGATCCGGTCGGTGTACCCGCCCCGCTTCCGGAACGCCGTCGGGGACAGGCCCACGCTGCGGCTGAACCGCGAGCTGAACGTGCCGACGCTGTTGTAGCCGACCAGGATGCTGATGTCGACGACGTTCAGGTCCGTCGAGACCAGCAGGTGCTTGGCCTTCTGCAGGCGCAGCGCCGACAGGAACCGGGCCGGTGAGGTGCCGGTGGCGCGCAGGAAGATGCGGGTGAAGTGGAATTTGCTGAACATCGCCGCCCGAGCCATGTCGTCGACGGTGACCTGTTCCCCGAGTCTGGCGCGCATCGTGGTGATCGCCCGTTCCGCGGCGCGCTCGACGGTGTTCTCCATGGTCTGCTGCCTCTCGCCAATGCGTCATGTCCTTCGATGAGCTGATATTCAGGATGCTCGAACCGGGACAGGCCGGACTTCTCCCCTCGTGCTGCGGCCGGAAGCGCAATTCCGAACAAGCCCGCGGCGCGGACCGGGGCGGCCGCCCGGGCCGGGGCCGGTGGGCACTCCGGAAGACGACCCCCCTTCGCGCAGCGCCGGACAATAGCCGCGACCTGCGAGAAAGGGAGTTCACGCATGGAAGAGACCTTCGATGGCGATCCGTCCGAGACCGCCACACTGGAGGCGTACGCGGACACCATCGTCCCCGGCGAGAAGCGGTGGCCGGGGGACCGGGCGATCGCCGGGGTCAGCGCCGGCGGCGGCGCCGTGGCCGCCGGCGCCGTGGAGCTCATGCGGACGGACGCCGGCGGTCTCGCACCGGCGCTGCCGGACCTGGTGCGGGCGCTGAACGCGCACGCCGAGGCCTACCGGGACCGGCTCGGGCTGGAGCGCGACGACTCCGTGCCGGCGTTCGTGGCGCTGTCCGGGGAGCACCGGGTCGCGCTGGTGTCCGAGCTCGTCGCGCCCGGCCACCCGGAGAAGATGCTCTGGGTCGGCATGGCCATCTTCAGCAACATGGCCTTCGACGTCGGCGCGCACCTGCACACCTCCGAGGCCATGGCGTCCGGCCACCCGGGCCTGGCGGCCCTGGGCTACTTCCAGCCCGACCCCGACGGCCTGTGGCGCTTCCCGGACTTCTCCTACCGGCGGCCGCTCGCCGACCACCACCCCGACACCACACCCTCCGGGAGCCCGGCATGAGCGCCGTCGAGAGCACCGACGTCCTGGTCATCGGCAGCGGCTTCGGCGGCGCCATCGCCGCCTACCACCTGGCCGCCGGCGGCGCCCGGGTCGAGGTGCTGGAGCGCGGGCCCTGGCTGTCCGCCGAGGAGTTCGAGCACGACTTCAAGTTCGGCACCTCCTCCACCCGGATCTTCGACTTCGTCATCGGCGAGGGCATGAGCCTGCTGGGCGGGAACTGCGTCGGCGGCGGCAGCGTCGTCTACTTCGCCGCCATGCCCCGGGCCCCGCGCTTCGTCTTCGACCGGCAGGGCGGCACCGGCCGCCGGATGTGGCCGGCGGCCATCTCCCGCGACGCCCTGGAGCCCTGGTACGACCGGGTCGCCGAGGCGCTGCCGGTGACCCAGATGACCTGGGACGACGCCACCTACGCCGGCGGCCTGTGGGGCGCGGCCTGCCACGCCGCCGGCCGCACCGCCAACCCGGTGCCGGCCGCGATCGACCGCGAGCTGTGCACCAACTGCAACTGGATGATGGCCGGCTGCCGCTTCGACGCCAAGCGCTCGCTGCTGCTGAACTACCTGCCGGCGGCGCTGGCGCACGGCGCCCGGATCCGGCCGCTGCACGAGGTGCAGCAGATCTCCCGGACCGAGGACGGCGGCTACCGGGTCGCCTACAACGTGGTCCACGATGTCGACTACCGGGTGGTGGTCGGCAGCGGGAGCATCGAGGCCAAGATCGTGGTGCTGGCCGCCGGCACCGGGGCCACCCCGGTGATCCTCCAGCGCTCCGAGGCGGCCCTGGGCCCGATGCCGTACGCCGTCGGCCGCTACTTCTCCGGCAACGGCGAGCGCCTCAACACCGCGATCCTGGACGAGGACAAGGTCGGCGAGCTGCTGGGGCTCTCCCGCGGCGGGGACCGGCGCTACGCCGCCAACCAGATCGGCAAGGGGCCCACGGTCGCCACCTGGGACCACCTGGACCCGGCGCGCCCGGAGTACGAGCGGTTCTGCCTGGAGCAGCTCTACTTCCCGCCGGGGCTGGGCACGATCCTGGCCCAGGTCCCGGACGCCACCGGGCCGACCTGGTTCGGCGCCCAGAAGAAGGAGATGGTCAAGCGCTGGCAGTCCTGGCTGACCGTGTTCACCATGTCCGAGGACGACAACGAGGGCGTGTTCGGGGCGCCGCCGCCGACCGGCAACGCGGCCCGCTTCTCCCAGCAGATGCTCGGCTTCGGGCCGCTGAAGTACGTGCCGACGCCGAACACGCTGCGCGGCTGGGAGCTGTCCGACGCCGAGGCGCGGCGGATCCTGGAGAAGGACGGCCTGGCCCGGGTGATGCCGTGGACGAACGACGTCGTCGGCGCCTACACCGTGCACCCGCTGTCCTCCTGCCGGATCGGCGACGACCCGGCCACCTCGGCCCTGGACGACCGGCACGAGCTGCGCGGCCATCCGGGCATCTTCGTCACCGACGGCTCGGCGGTGCCCGGCGCGCTGCTGGCCAACCCGGCGTTCACCATCGCGGCGCTGGCCGAGCGGGCGATCCCCGGGATCGTCGAGGCGGCAAGGGCCCGGGGCGTGGACGTGGTCTACGGCGCGCCGGCCCCGGACGGCGGGGTGTCAGCGCGCGGCGCCGCGCTGAAGGCCGCGGCGCGGATGTCAGGACACTGAGCAGGTGCCCGGGCCGGCCCCGCGACCCGGCCCGGGCACCGCCGCGGCCGTTCGGGCCCTGTCATATTCGCGCGATGCGCCAAGTGTCGGCTTTTCACCGGCTCAGCATGTGGATAGGTCGAGATTTCCATATTGTCCTGGCCCAAGGCCCCGGTTACGCTGGCGACGACCAGCCGCCCGCGGAGCCTCCTTCGCATCGGCCCACCGGCTCTTTTCCTTCTGTTGGTCGTCATCTGGAGGGGCCATGCAAGACGCGGTGGAGTCCGCGATCGACACCATGTGGAACCGCTACCGGGAGCCGCTGTCGCTGTCGCAGATCGCGGACGTGGCGGTCCTGGACCGGCTGCGCTTCGCCCGGGCGTTCCGCTCGATCACCGGCACCTCGCCCGGCCGCTTCCTGGCCGCGATCCGCCTCTACCAGGCCAAGCAGCTGCTGCTGGAGACCACGATGAGCGTCACCGACGTCGCCCACGAGGTCGGCTACTCCAGCCTGCGGGCCTTCGCCCCGCGCTTCACCCGCAGCGTCGGCGTCTGCCCGGGGGTGTTCCGGGGCCAGGCCCAGGCCGCGCTGCCGGTCCCGCTGCCGGTCCCGGCGCGGGCCGGCGCCCGGACCCCCGGGATCGGCGGGATCAGCGGGCTCGGTGGGCTCGGCGGGCTCGGCGGCATCGGCGGGCCGCCCCGGATCGGCCGGATCCGCGGACTGGCCTGCGCGCCGGACACCGGCGTGCCGCTGCGCATCTACATCGGGGTCTTCGACAGCCCGATCGTGCAGGGCGCGCCGCTGTCCTGCGACGTGCGCGACGCGCCCGGCCCCTACCGCCTGGACCGGGTGCCGAACGGCCAGTGGCACGTCCGCGCGGCCGCCGTGGCGCTCGCCGCCGACGGCGCCGATCCCGGGCCGGGCCTGCGCAAACCGCTGTTCGTCGCCGCGCCGGACCCGGTCACGGTGCGCGGCGGCTGCCTCGACGTCGACCTCGAACTGCACGAGGCGGGCTCGCTGGACCTGCCGATCCTGCTGGCGCTGCCGGAGCTCGACCGCGGCCGCGTGAAGACGGCCGTCGACCCGGGCCCGTCGTCCCGAACGGCCGCCGCCCCCTTGGCCGCCGAGAGTTCCGGCGGCTGAGGGGGCGGGCGGCTGAGGGGGCAAGCGGCCGACCAGGGTCGGCGGCGACGGCGGCCAGGACCGATCAGTTGCGGATGGCCCCGGTGGCCGGCGAGTACCGCCCGGCGGGCAGGTTCTTCCCGCGCCGGCGCGCCGTGTACTCCAGGTACCACTGGGCCGCCAGCAGGTTCACCACCCACGCGCCCCAGCTCGTGGCCTCGACCAGGATCCTGATGTTCACGTTCAGACCCCAGTGCAGCATCATGTAGACCACGATCCGGCCGTACGTGGTGAACAGCGCCAGCGCGAAGCTGTAGATCATCCACCGCCGGTGCTCGGCGTACCGCCGCAGCCGCGCCTTGCGCCACGCCCACAGCGTGGTGCCCAGCCACAGCACGGCGCCGAAGCCCAGCCCGGTGCTGCCGTCGTTGGCCCGGTGCGGGATCAGCACGAACAGCACGATCAGCGACGAGGGCACGACCCCCAGCCAGACGTAGACCCGGCCCACCCAGCGGTGCACCGCCGGATGCGTGCGCCGCAGCCACGGCCAGACCTGGAGCGTCATCGTCATCAGCGCCAGGTTGCCGCACGTGACGTGCGCGATCAGGAAGCCCAGATGCGGGTGGAAGTTCGGATCCAGCTCGCTGCGCGAGTCCCGGGGGTCGGTGGTGAGGTAGCGCGGGAAGGCCCAGAGCAGGTTGAACACCACCGTGCCGCCCAGCACCGCCAACCACGGGTAGTACTGCTTCCACCACGGCCGGTCCGGCCTGGACGACGAGCGGGCGTCGGCGTCCGGATGCTCCGGCGGGATCACCTGGACACCGGTGGGCTGCGGATTCTGAGACATGGGAGTCCTCGGGTCGGGGAGACGACGGGCTCGAACGCAGCTTGAGTATCAGTCCGCTGAATCCCCCCGGCATCTCCGAGAATGCGCTGCCCGGCCCCGCCGGGCCCGGCGAGCAGCGCGGGAGGCGGCGCAACCGTGAAGATGTCCGCGCCCCGGCGCCGTCCCGACCATGGACCGGGGGCACGGTCGATCCGGTCCCAGCCCGAGAGGAGAAGCCATGGAGAGCGCGGCAACCACCGGCCAGGCCCCGCAGGCCGACGGGATCGCCGAGATGTTCGACGCGTCCTCGGACATGTCGGACGCCTTCAACGACGGCCAGGTGCACCTGGCCTACTGGTACGACGAGGACGACGACGCCTCGCTGGTCGAGGCCTCGCAGGAGCTGACCCGCAAGGTCGGCGACTCGCTGCGGCTGCGCAAGGGCCAGCGGGTCCTGGACATCGGCTGCGGCCTGGGCACCCCGGCCATCCAGCTCGCCGCCGAGTACGGCGTGCACGTCACCGGCGTCAACATCAGCACCCGCCAGGTCGCCGAGGCCCACAGCCGGGCCCGCGCCGCCGGGCTCACCGACCAGGTCGTCTTCCAGGTCGGCGACTACACCGCGCTGGACTTCCCGGACGGCAGCTTCGACGCGGTGGTCGCGATGGAGGCCCTGGTCTACGTCCGCGACCTCGGCCACGCCCTGCGCGGCCTGCACCGGGTGCTGCGCCCCGGCGGCCGGCTGACCCTGACCGAGCCCACCCGGGAAGGGCTCGGCGTCGTCGGCGCCGCCGAGTTCGCCGCCACCTTCCGCGCCGAATGGCTGCTGTCGGTCGCCGAATGGCTGGATCCCTTGCGCGAGGCCGGATTCGAGCTGGCCGAGTACCTCCAGTGCGGCCCCCGCGTGTTCGGGATGGGCCCCAAGTACGGGCAGGCCGTCGAGGCCCGGCGCGAGGAGCTGGCCGCCCGGTTCGGCACCGCCGCCGTCGACGAGCTCCGCAGCACGATGGAGTACTACCTCGCCCCCGGCACCGACGGCCGGATCGGCTACGCGGTCATCACCGTTCGCAAGCCCCGGACTTGATCGGGCGTCCGCACACCGTCAGCGTCAGCCTCACCTCAGGAGAGAACCCCATGACCACGACGTCGGAAACCCAGCAGGCGACCGCGCCGCTCTCACTCCAGCAGCAGTTCCTGTGCATCTTCGCCCAGGGCTTCGAAGCCGGGCCGTTCGGACCGCACTACACCGAGGTCTTCGCCTGGCGCGTCAAGGGCCGCGTCGACGTGCCGACCCTGCGCCTGGCCCTGGCCGACGTCGTCGAACGCCACGAAGCCCTGCGCACCCTCGTGCAGCTGGAGGACGGCGGCGCGCAGCGCGTGCTGCCCGCCGTCCAGCCCGAGCTGCTGGTGGTCGACCTGGACGGCGCCCCCGGCGCCGACCGCGACCGGCGCGCCGAACAGCTCATGATCGAGGCCGAGACCCGGCCGTTCCCGGCCGACCGGATCCCGCTGCTGCGGGCCGTCCTCGGCCGGTTCGACGAGCAGGACTCCGTCCTGGTGCTGTGCGCCCACCACAGCGCCGCCGACGTCTGGTCGATCCAGGTGATCCTCCAGGACCTGGCCGAGTGCTACACGGCGCGCGCCGCCGGCGGCGAGCCGGACCTGCCCGCGGTCACCCAGTACCGGGACTACGTCGCCGCGCAGCAGGAGGACGCCGCCGGGCCGACCGTCGCCGCCTCGCGCGCGTACTGGCGCGAGACGCTGCGCGGTGCCAAGATCATGGTCGCGCCGGTGCACCGCACGGGACAGAGCCCTGCCACCAGCTACCACCGCTTCACCACCGAGGCCCGGCTGAGCACCGAGGTGTCCCGCCTGGCCAAGGCGACCCGCAGCTCGATGTTCATGGTGCTGCTCGCCGCGTTCACCGTCTACGTGCACCGCCGCACCCGCGCCACCGACATCGTGGTGCCGACCTTCGGCCCCGGCCGCGAGCGCCGCTTCCAGTCCACCGTCGGGTCGTTCTTCAACTTCGTGCCGCTGCGGGTGGACCTGGCCGGCTGCCGGACCTTCCGCGACGCCATCGCCACGAGCCGGACCGCCTGCATCGGTGCCTTCTCCCACGAGCTGCCGCTGCTGCACGTGCTCGCCGAGGCGCCGGACCTGATGTCCTCGGCGGGCCCCGACGCGGTGCCGACCCTGTTCCAGGCCGTCCAGCCGCCCTACCTGATGCAGGGCAACCGGATCGGCGACCTGGAATACACCGCGATCTGGCGGCGGGTGATCCCGCAGCCGCTCGGCTCCGACACCCCGGACGGCATGATCTGGTCCATGCACCTCGGCGCCGACGAGGTGGTCGGCGGCCTCAGCTACAGCCGCCACCTGTTCGAGCAGGCCGAGGTCGAGGAGCAGGTGGCCGGGTTCCTCGCGGTGATCGGCGAGATGGTCGCCGATCCGGACTCGGCGATCTGAGGCCGGCGCCATGACCACCGTCGACAACGCCGTGCGCGGCGCGGCCACGCCCTCCGAGCCCGAAGTCACCCCCGCCGTGCTGATCGAGCGCGCCAGGGCCATGGTGCCCGCGCTGGTGGCGCGGCAGCACGAGACCGAGCAGCGCAGCTACTACGCCGAGGACACCCACCAGGCGTTCCGGGACGCCGGCTTCTACCGCGTCACGGTGCCCAAGCGGTACGGCGGCTACGAATTCGGCTTCGACACCTTCCTGCAGATCGTCATGACCCTGACCCGGGCCTGCGCGTCCACCGGCTGGATGTACTGCCTGGGCGCGGCGCACTCGCTGTTCGTCGGCAGCATGTTCGGGGAGAAGGCGCAGGCCGAGGTCTTCAGCGCCGGCGACTTCATCGCGCCGCTGGTCAACGCCCCGCACGGAACGGCCCGGCGCGCCGAGGACGGCGGGTGGATTCTGGACGGCGTCTGGCGCTACTGCTCCGGCGCTCCGTACGCGACCCACCTGATCGGCAACACCGTGATCGTCGACGAGGACGGCGAGGCCGGCGGCGAGGACGGCGAGGACGGCGAGCAGGTGGGCCCGCCCCGCCAGCTGCTGTTCATCGCCCCCCGCGACCAGTGGGAGATGCTCGACGACTGGGGCGGCCAGCTGGGCCTCAAGGGCAGCGGGTCGCACAGCATCCGCATCACCGGCGGACGGATCCCCGAGCACTTCGGCATCGAGGTCAACTTCGAGGAGATCTCGGTGACCGAGGGCACCCCCGGCCGCGACCTGCACGAACACCCCCAGTACGGCGGCGCCCCCGCCAGCTCGATGGCGCTGGAAGGCGGCCACATCGCTGTTGGCATGTGCCAGGGCGCGCTCGACGCCTACACGGAGTTGATGTTCACCCGCACCACGATCCTGCCGCCCTTCGGGCCCCGGGCCGAGGACCCCGACTTCCTGCTCTGGTACGGAAAGGCCAGCGGCATGATCGACGCCGCGGAGACCCTCGTGCTCGCCGCGTCCCGGCGCTGGCAGGAACTGGCCGCGCAACCGGTCGGGGCCTTCACCGCCGAGGAAGACCTGCGGATCGCGATCGCCGTCCGCGAAGCCGCCGACCTGGCCTGGCGGGCCGTCGACGAGATCCTCCAGCCGACCGCCGGCAGCCCGTCGGTCCGGGAGGGCACCCGCCTGGAACGCGTCTGGCGCGACCTGTCCACCGGACGCACCCACGTCAGCTCCGCCGTGCTGCTCACCACCCTGGCCAACCGGGTCTACGCCCAGCTCAGGCTGATGCGCGTGCGGCCCTGACCCGAACCGTACCGATCCGTCCCCACAGGAGGCAGACGTGGACGACGATCCGCTATACGTCATCGACCCGGCCGGCACCGACATCCACGGCGAGGCGGCCCGGCTGCGCGCCCGCGGGCCGGTCACCAGGGTGCTGCTGCCCGGCGACCTGGAAGCCTGGTCGGTGACCGGCTACCACGCCGCCCGGCAGGTCCTGGCCGACGAGAGGTTCTCCAAGGACGCCCGGCGGTACTGGCCGCCCTACATCGACGGCACCCTGGCCCCGGACTTCCCGCTGATCGCCTGGGCCCGCATGGACAACATGTCCACCGCCGACGGCGAACCGCACGCCCGCCAGCGCCGGCTCGTGCTCGGCGCCTTCAGCCCGCAGCGGATCGCCGCCCTGCGGCCGCGGGTCGAACGGGTCGTGGCCCGGGCCCTGGAGGAACTGGCCGAGCACGCCGCCAAACAGCCCGGCGAACCGGTCGACCTCAAGGCCCGCTACGCGCACCTGGTGTCGACCCGCGTCATCGGCGAACTGCTCGGTGTCCCCGAGGGCGACCCGGACGGCATCCTGGACCTCGCCGGATACGTCCAGCCGGACCCGCGCAAGGCCGCCGAGGAGTACGCCGCGCTGCGCGGCAAGATCGAGGCCCTGGTCCAGGCCAAGCGCCGGGCCCCGGGGGAGGACCTGATCAGCGACCTGATCGCGGCCCAGCCCGGCGGCTGCCCGGTGGCCGGCACCGGCGCCGGATCCGACACCGAACTGGTCGGCCTGGCCCAGCTGATGTTCAACACCGGCGCCGAACCGGCCCGGAACCTCATCACGAACACCGTGCTGGCCCTGCTCACCCGGCCCGGCCAGCGCGCCCTGGCGGCCGGCGGCGCCGTGGACTGGGACGACGTGGTGGAGGAGACGCTGCGCACCGACGCGCCGGTCGCGAACCTGCCGTTCCGCTTCGCCACCGAGGACGTCACCGTCGACGGCGTCACCATCGCCCGCGGCGACCCGGTGGTGATCGGCTTCGCCGCCGCCGGCCGCGACCCCGAAGTGCACGGCGACGCCGCGGCCGAGTTCGACGCCCGGCGCCCCGACAAACGGCACGTCGCGTTCGGCCACGGCGTGCACCGGTGCGTCGGCCCGGCGCTGACCCGCATGGAGGTGGGCCTCGCGGTGGAGGCGCTGTTCACCCGCTTCCCCGGGCTGCGGCTGGCCGTCGAGCCGGACGAGCTGGCCGGACAGGGCACGTTCATCATGAACGGCCGGCGCGCGCTGCCGGTTCATCTCGGACCGGACCACGAATCAGAACCCGGACAAGAACTCGGACCAGAACTCGGACCAGAACGAGGCATCTCGCCATGACCACTCAGCAACAGCCGGCCCCGGCCGAGCTGACCCGCCTCACCCACGTCACCCCCGCCGCCGCCCTCGACGACGTCGTGGGGATCCTGGAGCGCGACGGGGCGGTGATCGTCGAGGACTTCGTCGACGCCGGGACCCTCGCCGCGCTCCGCGCCGATCTCAGGCCCGGCCTGGAGACCGCCGGCTACAGCGAGAGCGGCTACGACGGCCAGAAGACCAAGCGGCTGTCCAGCCTGTTCCAGCGGTCGCCGGGTCCCATGAGCAGTGTCGTCCTGCAACCGCAGTTCCTCGGCGCGGCCCGGCGGCTGCTCCAGCAGCCCACGCACATGTGGATCGGCAAGGTCCGGATGGAGGTGACCCCGAGCATCCAGGTCAGCTTCACCCAGGCCATCCGCATCGATCCGGGCCAGGGCCGGCAGCCGCTGCACCGCGACGACGCGATGCACCTGTGGCGGCATCCGGGGCCGCCGTGCCGGCTCCAGCTGATGCTCGCGCTGACCGAATTCACGCGGGAGAACGGCGCGACCCTGGTCATCCCCGGCAGCCACCACTGGGACGACGAGCGGGCCCCGGCCTACGCCGAGACCGTTCCGGCGGTCATGCCGGCCGGTTCGGCGCTGCTCTGGCCGGGCGCGGTCTACCACGGCGGCGGCGCCAACACCACGGACACGCCGCGCTACAGCCTCTCCGTCGCGCTCGACCTGGGCAACCTGCGGCAGGAGGAGAACCAGTACCTCGCGGTCTCCCGGGAGACGGTGCAGACGCTGCCGGAGGAGGTGCAGCGGCTGCTCGGCTGGGAGCGCTGCCCTCCCGGCCTCGGCCAGGTCGAGACGCAGGACCCGATGTTGCTGCTGGAGCTGACGCAGCAGGAGCTCTCCAGTCGGCCGCGCGGTGCCAATCCACTGATGTAGCGGTTGGCGGTAGCGGTCGAAGGTAGCGGTCGAAGGCAGCTGTTGAGGGCAGCGGTCGAAGGCCGGAAGCAGCCGGTGTGTTCTGCGGAAGCAGACGCACCGGCTGCGGCGTTCCGGCTGCGGCTCCGGCTCCGCGTCCGGCTCCGGCTCCGGCTCCGGCTCCGGCTCCGGGTCCGGTTCCGGCTCCGGGTCCGGTTCCGGGTCCGGTTCCGGTTCCGGTTCCGGCTCCCGCTGTCCCGACCGGCGGCACGACCTGGCCGCGGCCGCCGGGACCAGTCCCCGGCGGCCGCGGCCACGTCGTGCGCGGGCTGTTATATGGCA
Source organism: Catenulispora yoronensis (assembly GCF_039531695.1). Classification (NCBI taxonomy): domain Bacteria; kingdom Bacillati; phylum Actinomycetota; class Actinomycetes; order Catenulisporales; family Catenulisporaceae; genus Catenulispora; species Catenulispora yoronensis. The sequence continues at coordinate 55,307 of NZ_BAAAQN010000056.1, read as the reverse complement.
GGGCTATTTGATGGCGAGCGGGTTCACCGGGGAGCCGACGCCGCCGGTGACCTTCAGCGGGGGAGCGCTGAGGAAGAACTCCCACACCCCGTCGGCCTCGCAGTCGGCGGCCAGCGCTTCCAGGTCCAGCATCTCGCCCAGCGTCATCCCCATGTCGCGGATCAGGACCATGTGGATCCCCATGAACACGCCGCCGGGCTCGAAGGGCAGCACCTCCAGCGCCCAGTTGTCGCAGCCGACGGCGGCCACGTCGCGCTCCCGCAGCCACGCGCAGCACGCCTGGCCCAGCCCGGGCTCCCCGGCCATGAACGCCGCCGGATCGCGCTCCTGGAGGAACTTGCGCCGCCAGCCGGTGCGGACCAGCAGGATGTCGCCCGGCCCGACGGCGACGCCGCCCTGACGGCGCCGGGCCGCGTCCAGATCGTCCGGGGTGATGGCGGTGCCGGCCGCCAGCCACTCCACCCCGTGCAGCGCGGCGATGTCGAGCAGCACCGCGCGGCCGGCGATCCCGGCGGCCTGCCCGTCGATCGAGCAGCGGCCGGCGCCGGCCACGGTGACCGCGCCGGCCGGGAACCCGTTGTAGAGCTGGTCGTCGTAGAACACGTGGGCCAGCGCGTCCCACTGCGAGCCGGCCTGGAGCGGCAGGAACAGGTAGTCGTCGGCGTAGCGGAACCCGCTGGGGAACGGCTGCTCGGCCCCGGTGGCCGACATCAGGTGCACGGGGTTGATCCGGAAGGCGCCGGTCTGCGGCCCGTTCCCGTCCAGCGGGATGCCGAGGTCGAAGATCTTGCCCTGCCGGATCAGCCGCCCGGCCGCGATCAGCCGCTCGGGGGTGATGAGGTTGGTCGTCCCGCGCTCGTCGTCGGCGCCCCAGCGGCCCCAGTTGCGCAGCTTCGCGCCCAGGGTCCGGAAGTCCTCGATCGGCTCGCCCCGGTCCGGCTCTGCCCGGTCCGGCGCGCCCCGCCCGGGTCCGGCCCCGTCCGCCGCCTCGGCCGCGCTCACTTGGCGATCCGGCGGCGGAACTCGCGCACGTCGGCGACGAACAGGTCGGGCTCCTCCAGCGCGGCGAAGTGCCCGCCGCGGTCGTACTCGTTCCACTGCACGATGGTCGGCAGGTCGCGCTCGGCGAAGCGGCGGATGGCCTTCACCGGGGCGTGCGGGAACACCGCCAGCCCGACCGGCAGGTCCAGGGCGGGCAGCCGGCCGGTGGCCCGGGTGATCGGCAGGAAGTCCAGCGTCTCGTAGTAGAACTGGGCCGAGGAGCCGGCGGTGCCGGTGAACCAGAAGCTGGACACGACGGTCAGCATGCGGTCGCGGCTGACGGCGTCCTCGGGGACCTTGGCCGAGTCGGTCCAGTCCTTGAACTTCTCCACGATCCAGGCGAGCTGTCCGACCGGCGAGTCGGCCAGGCTGTAGGCGATGGTGTGCGGGCGGGTGGCCTGGAGCTTCATCGAGCCGGCCAGCTCGTCCAGGAAGCGGGCCGCCCAGGCCAGCCGGGCGCGTTCCTCGTCGTCCAGGTCCGCCAGCTCGCCCGGGTCCCCGCTGGGCGTGGTGGTCAGGGTGTTGAGGTGCAGGCCGGCCACGTGCTCGGCGTCGACCCGGGCCAGGGTGAAGGAGATGCCGGCGCCGAAGTCCCCGCCCTGGGCGACGTAGCGCTGATAGCCGAGCCGGCGCATCAGCTCGGCCCAGGCCTTGGCCACCCGCAGGTTGTTCCAGCCGGTCTGCCCGTGCGGGCCGGAGAACCCGAACCCCGGCGGGGAGGGGATGACCAGGTGGAAGGCGTCGGCCGGGTCGCCGCCGTGCGCGCGGGGGTCGCTCAGCGGCCCCAGCACGTCCAGGAACTCCACCACCGAACCGGGCCAGCCGTGCGTGATGAGCAGCGGCGTCGCGTCCGGCTCGGGGGAGCGCACGTGCAGGAAGTGGATCGGGGCGCCGTCGATCTCGACCCGGAACTGGGGGATCGCGTTCAGCTCGGCCTCGGCCGCGCGCCAGTCGTAGCCGGTGCGCCAGTACTCGGCGAGCTCGCGCAGGTAGTTCGGCGGCACGCCGCGCTGCCAGGCGACCTCGGGCAGGCCTTCGGGCCAGCGCGTGTCGCGCAGGCGGCGGTGCAGGTCGTCCACAGCGGACTGGGGGACCGCTATCCGGAATGGCTTCATCGACGACTCCCGTTGCTCGTCCGTGGGATGCGCGGCCATGGCACCGGCGGGCTCCGGTTCACGGGTTCGGCGGGCCCGCCTGAAGCTGCGCACTAGCAATACTGCGAGCCCGCCGCGGATGCCTCACCTCTGCTATTGCTTACCTGCGAAGGGTTTTTGCTCACCGGCGGCGGGTAGCCGTTCCGGCATAAGCGCGTCAAGGCCGGAAATCAGTGTTCCGCGAGCATTCGGCGGCGATCTTTTGGGCTTTTCAGAAGATCATTGATTCGAGATTGCCAGAACGCCGCAATCTGGAAGATGCGAGGGCGGTGCGGCCGCCTCCAGACTCCACTTCCGAGACCCGTCATGGCTCTCACCCCGCCCCCCTTTGACGAGGCAGGTACTCATGACAGAGGCAACGGCAACCCGCCCGGCGAGGCTACCTTCCCTGACCGCGCTTCGATTCGTCGCCGCATTCCTGGTCTTTGCCTACCATGCGCACTATTTGGGAGCATTCCGCGACGCCACGGTGCAGAGCAAGTACAGCTTCATCACCAACAGCGCCGGGGCGCTCGGCGTGTCGTTCTTCTTCGTGCTCAGCGGATTCGTCCTGACCTGGGTCGCGAGTCCGACCGACACGATGGGGCAGTTCTGGCGCCGGCGGTTCTTCAAGATCTTCCCGAACCACGCCACGGTCTGGCTGGTGGTCGTCGCGCTGCTGGTCGTCTCGGGCACCAAGATCATGGCCGGCCCGGCCGTGGTCAACCTGTTCCTGGTCAACTCCTGGGTGCCGAACTTGAACAACCTGCTTTTCGCGGTCAACGGCGTCACCTGGTCGCTGTCCGCGGAGATCGTGTTCTATCTGCTGTTCCCGTTCCTGATCCTCGGGATCGTCAAGATCCGGGCCGAGCACCTCTGGTACTGGGCCGCCGGTGTCGCGGCGGTGTCCCTGTCGGTGCCGCTGCTGTCGAAGGCCTTCATGCCCGACAGCCCGGCCTTCCCCGGATACGACCAGTTCTCCTGGCCGCAGATGTGGTTCGTCTATCAGTTCCCGCTGGTGCGCTGCCTGGAGTTCGTCGTCGGGATCCTGTTCGCGCGCATCGTCCTGAGCGGGAAGTGGGTACCCCGGATCAGCCTGGCGCCGGCCTTGCTCCTGGTGTCGGCGCTGTTCGTGGTGTCCCTGTGGCTGCCCCAGTTCTGGGTCTTCGCCGCGCCCTACTCCTTCCCGCTCGGGCTGCTGGTCTCGGCCTTCGCCACCAGCGACATCGCCGGCCGGCAGACCGTGCTCACGCGCCGCCCGATGGTCTGGCTGGGCGAGATCTCCTACGCGTTCTTCCTGATCCATCTCAACGTGCTGAACCAGGCGCAGGCCGCGTTCAAGGGGGAGTGGATGGGATACGGCACCTACGACCCGACGTCGTGGAACACCCCGGAGGCGGTCCTGTTCCTGCTGGGCTGCCTGGGCGTCAGCATCTTCCTGGCCTGGCTGCTCTACCGGTTCGTCGAGGTGCCGGTGATGCGGCGCTGGTCCCGGCCCCGGACGCGGCGCCCGGTGCCGGCGGTCGAGCCCGGTGAGGTGAGCGCCTCGGCGTCGACGGCCTGAGGCCCGGCGCACTGACTGACGCTTCGCCCGGCATTCCGCCCGGTACCCGTTGTGTCTCGGGTACCGGGCGCCGCCGTCATCAGGACTCGGACACCTTCAGCGGCTCGGCCGCCGGATCCGGATCCGCCTCGGCGGGCGCCGCCGGCGCCTCGGCCTTCTGCCGCAGCGTCATCCAGGCGAGCACGAAGACGATCGCGATCGTCACGATGCCGATGGCGGCCACCGCGTTCAGCCCGTCGGTGAAGGCGTCGCGGGCCTTGACCAGCAGCGACTGCGAGACGGCGGCCGGGAGCTTGGCGGCGGCCGCGACCGCGTCGGCCAACGTCTCCTTCGCCCCGGCGACCGTCGACCCGGCCATCCCGGACTGGTACACCGCGGCGCCGACGCTGCCGAGCAGCGCCAGCCCGAGCGTGGAGCCGAAGACGTTGCTGGTCTCCGACATGGACGCCGCCGACCCCGCCTTCTCCGGGGGCGCCGACCCCACCACCAGGCTGGTGCCGAGCACGAACAGCGGCCCGATGCCCAGGGCCACCAGCGCCGCGCTCACCGACACCAGCGCCGCGCTGCTGGTGGCGTGCACGAAGCTGAGCATGATCAGCCCGGCGAAGCACAGCACGAGCCCGCCGAGGATCGCGGTGCTCGACTGGATCTTGCGGACGATGATCGGCGTCACCAGCACGCCGATGGCGATGCCGACGCCGGTCGGCGCCTGCCAGAGCCCGGCCTTGGCCGGCTCCAGCCCGAGCACGCTCTGGATGAACTGGCTGGTCATCAGCCCCAGCCCGGCCAGCGTCCCGGACCCGAGCATCATGGCCGCCAGCGAGCTGCTGAACCGCACGTTGCGGAACAGCCGCAGGTCCAGCAGCGGGTTCGGCAGCCGCAGCTGACGCCGGGTGAACAGGACCGCGAACCCGGCGCCGACGACGATGGCGAGCACCGGCCACACCGGCGAGCCGTTGCTCCCGATGGCCAGCTGCTTGATGCCGTAGATCACCGGCAGGATCGCCGCCAGCGAGAACACCACGCTGACCAGGTCGAGCTTCTTGGCATTGGCGTCCCGGTACTCCGGCAGCAGCAGCGGCCCGACGATCAGCAGCAGCAGCATGACCGGCGTGCCGAGCAGGAACACCGAGCCCCACCAGAAGTGCTGCAGCAGCACCCCGCCGATGACCGGCCCGAGCGCCGCCCCGCCGAACTGGCAGAACGCCCACAGCGAGATGGCGGTGCCCATCTGCTTGGGGTTGCGGAACATGTTGCTGATCAGCGCCAGCGTCGACGGCGACAGCGTCGCCCCGGCGATCCCGAGCAGCGCCCGGGCGATGATCAGCATCAACGGGCTGGTCGAGAACGCCGCCAGCAGCGAGGCGGCGAAGAATCCGCCCGCGCCGATCATCAGCAGCTTCCGCCGCCCGATCCGGTCGCCGAGCGTCCCCATGGTGATCAGGAACCCGGCGAGCATGAAGCCGTAGATGTCGGTGATCCAGAGCTGCTGGGTGCTGGTCGCGCCCAGATCGGCGCTCAGGTGGGGCAGTGCCAGGAACAGGCCACCGATGTCCAGCGCGACGAGCAGCGTGGGCAACGCCAGCACGGCCAGGCCCAGCCACTCCCGGCGCCCGGCCAGCGGGGCCGCGTCCTGAGTCGTGTCACTCATGGCAAATCCTTCCTCGCTAACCACAGTGGTCGGCACCCGCGGGTGGCGCCTCTATCTGGTGGTCGGAGCGGAGGGAGGGAATCCGACATCGCGGGGCCGGCGACTTTGGCGGGAGCGGCCCGGTGCGGACCCGGTGCCCGCGTCCCCGGCCGGGGACGCGAGCACCGGACCGCTTCGGCGGCGGGCCGCCGATCAGCCCCGGGGCTTGCCGAACGCCGCGATGGCATACCCGACCCGGTCCGCGCCGACCTCGAAGAACCCGGCGAGGCCGCCCTCCAGGCCCGCGTAGGCCTCGTCCCCGAACTGGGTCACCACGCGCTCGCGCACGCCCCGCGCGGCCTCGACGTACTTCGCGCCCATGCCGAACACCCGTGGTCCGCACTGGGTGTACTCCTCGACCACGAACCCGGCCATGGCGAAGGCCTCTATCCATCCCGCCAGCGTGAGCAGGTTGGCCATGCCCATGCTGGTGAAGAACTCCTCGACCGCGCGCGCCTCGGACTCCTCCGACTCCAGGGTGTACTCGACCAGCCCGACCCGGCCGCCCGGCCGCAGTACGCGGTGGAACTCGCGCAGGGCCCGGCCCAGATCGGGCGCGTGGACGAGCGACTCCATCGCGAGCACCGCGTCGAACGAGTCGTCCGGGAATGGCAGCGCCATATAGTCGGCGCGCTGGAAGCGGACCCGCTCCTGCATCCGGGCCGCCTCGGCCCGGGCCGTCGCCGCGTCCACCTCGGTCTGGCTGACCGTGATGCCGACGACGGACGCGCCGGTGTTCTCGGCGACGTCGAGGGCGGGAAGCCCCAATCCGCAGCCGGCGTCCAGGACGCGGTCCCCGACCGCGAGATTGAGCGCATCGGCCACTTTCCGGGTAATGCGCCGCGACGCCTCGCGGAGGGGAGTGGTGTCCTCCTCGCCGTACCAGTAGGACAGATGCACCTGCCCCTCGTTCATGACATTGGTGAGGGGGGCCGATTCGTCGTACCGCCGGCCTATTTCATCGGGCCCGGCTGCTTCTTTCGCCACGATTGTTCACTTCCGTTCGAGATTGCTGGCCTTCTCAGTCGCCACCACGGTCACCGGCACCCCATTGAAAACCGCATTGCCCGAAACGGGATCCATTACCGCTTCATCAGTCAGAGCATTGGCATTGACCCCCGCATGCTCGCGTGCCACTTTTTGTCGGCTCTCCTCGTGCCCCCACCCATGGGGCAGGCTCACGACCCCCGGCATGATCGCGGTGCTGAGCTCCACCATCACTTCGAGCTCTCCCACCGCCGAACGCACCAGCGCCCGCTTCCCCAGTCCGAGCCGCGCCGCGTCCTGCGGATGGACGTGGAGCGTGCACCGGTTGCTGCCGCCCACCAGTGACGGCACGTTGTGCATCCAGCTGTTGTTCGACCTCAGATGGCGCCGCCCGATGAGCACCATCGTGTCGCGCTCGCTCGCCCACTCCCGCATTCGCCGCAGGAGCCGCGGCACGTCCGCCGCCAACGTCGCCGGCGCCAGCTCGACCTTCCCCGACGCCGTGCACAGAATCTCCCCCAATCGTGGCCGCAACGGCCCCAGGTCCATCCCGTGCGGGGCCTCGCGCATGGCCTCCAGCGACAGGCCGTACGACCCCAGCTTCAGCAGCGCGTCCAGGATGAGCTCGGTCCCGTCCTGCCCCTCCAGCCCTTCCCGCAGCTCCGGCACCGCCGCCAGCAACTGCCCCAGCAGCATCTCCTCGGCCCCCGCCGGATCGGCGTCGGCCGCCTGCCCGGCCAGGATCAGCAACAGTTTTGCCAGGATCGCCGCCTCGGAACGCTGGTCGTCACGCAGCGGCAGCACCGGCGGGGAGAACCTGGCGTAGTTGCGGACCATGATGATCTGCACCAGGAAGTCGAAGTGCGGGCTCTGGAGCATCCGCGGCGGCGGCAGGATCACGGTGGCGTACCGCGTGGTCTCGTTCAGATACGGATCGACGCAGACCATGAAGTCCAGACCCGACAATGCCCGAGCCAGTCGTGGTGCCCCGGGAGCCGACAGCGCCGGGTTGCCGCCGACCGTGATCAGGGCTCGTATTCGCCCTTCGCCTGGAGTCTCGATCTCGTCGGCCATGGTGGCGACCGGGAACTCCCCGAGCACCTCCGGCAGGCCGCGTACTCGGCTGTGCCAGGCCCCGGTGGCGAACGGCTGCCCGCTGCGGAAGATCTCCAGCCCTGCCGTCTTGGCGAACATGACGCCGCCGACGCTGTCCATGTTGCCTGTCAGAACATTGATGACGTCGACCAGCCATTGCGCCAGCGAGCCGAACTCCGCCGTGCAGGTCCCGATCCGGGCGTAGACCGCCGCCGTCGGCGCCGCCGCGATCTCCCGTGCCAACCGCACGATCGTCGCCGCCGGCACGCTGCACGCCTGTTCCACGGCCTCCGGCGCGAAACCGTTCGCCAGGGTCCTGAGTTCTGTCAGGCCATTGACGTTCAGGTCGACCTTGACCAGGTCCTCGGCCAGCAGTGTGTGCACGATTCCGAACAGCAGACAGGCATCCGTCCCCGGCCGGACGAACACATGCTCATCGGCCAACTCCGCCGTCCGGGTCCGCCGCGGATCGACCACCACGACCCTCCCGCCGCGCGCCTGGATCGCCTGCAACCGCCCCTTGAAATCCGGCGCCACACACAGCGATCCGTTCGACTCCACCGGATTGGCCCCGAGAATCAGCATGTAGTCGGTCCGGTCGAGGTCCGGAACGGCCACCGCCATCGGATCCCCGAGCATCAGCCCGCTCGCCACGTGCTTCGGCATCTGGTCGATGGTGCTGGCCGAGTAGACGTTGCGGCTCCCGAGAACCTGCGTCAGCGGCTGCCGGTAAAGGAATCCGGCCATGGTGTGGAACGTCGGATTGCCGAAGTACAGCGCCACGGCGTCCCGTCCGTGCTCCGCCATGATCCCGGTGAGGCCGCGGTGCACCTCGGCGAAGGCCTCCTCCCAGCTCGCGGGCCGCAGCTCCCCGTCGACCCGGACCATCGGCCGCGTCAACCGGTCCGGATCCTCGTCCAGCTGCCCGAGCGCCGCGCCCTTCGGGCACAGGAAGCCCTTGCTGAACGGGTCCTCCTTGTCCCCCTCGACGCGCAGCACCGATCCGGCGTCGTCCAGGGTCAGCCGCAGGCCGCAGGCGGTCTCGCAGAGCGGGCAGGTCCGGAGTGCAGTCTTCATGCTCGCTCCCGAGGTCAGGAAGTCACGAGTTCGCGGTTCACGGGTTCGTGGGTTCACGGGTTCATGGGTCCAGCCGGGACGCTAGCAACGCCCCGTCCGGCCCCCCACTCGCCATGTGCGGACCCTGAGAACCGATCCGGCATCCCCGAAGATGCCGCCCGCTTCCCGCCCCGCGATCGTGAAGGCAGACCTGTCGAAGAGAGGATTCGCCATGGCCCCGCACGCCGACCCGGCCACCGCCGCCGGACCGCTGACCGCCTTCCGTGAAGCCGACTCCGAAGCGCTGGCCGGGGCGTTCGACCGCCTGGTCGCGGCCTTCTGGAGCGACGGCGCGCTGACCGATCCGGGGCGGGCCCGCGAAGCCGTCCCCGAGCTGCTGTCCGTCTGGGACGGCGCCGATCCGGAGCGCCGCGGCTACCTGGCGATCCTGCTCGGCCTGCTGGCCGAGTCCGAGTACCCGGTGCTCGGCGGACCGGTCGCCACGGCGGTGCGCCAGGGCCTGGACGCGTTCCTGGACGAGGTGCGGCGGACCACCGAGATCGAGCCGCTGACCCTGGCGCTGATCTACCTGCTGGCCCACTTCCCGGACGAGCGCGCCCGGATCTGGTCCGCGTTCGGCCGCCTGCCCCTGGACCCCGACGACCGGACCCGGCTGGACCGCGGCCTGACCCGGCTCGACCATCTCGACCCGGATCTGGGCCGGTCCTGGCCCTCGCCCTTCGACTGGGACATCGACGAGCAGGAGCGCGAGTTCGACCGGGCCTGGATCAGGACCCTGACGCCGGAGCAGATCACCGCGACCTGGGACGGCGACACCCGCTCGGTGTGGGCCTACGCCGGGGCCAAGGCGCTGTGGGCGGTCGCCAACGGTATGCCCACCGCGGTCGTCGACGACAGTCCGTACTGGGCGGCCCCGCACGAGCCGGCGGGCGCCGTCGACGGCACCGTCTTCGCCGACCACGAAGCCACCCTGCGCTGCACGTCCTGCGGCAGCACACTGACGTTCGAGAAGCGGGGCGCACGTTGCGCGGCCTGCTCGACGTTCTACCCGGTCGCCGCCGGCGGCATCCTCGACCTGTCCCGCCGCGAACGCTCCGGCGCCGGCGTCAGCGACGCCGCCGAGGATGTCGAGGCCGACGTCCTCCAGAACGCCGCCGTGGTGAGCACCGTCGGCCACCACTACGAAATCGGCCTGCGCCCGGCCTTCCTGCGCATCATGGGCCGCAACTGGGACGGCAGCATCACCCCGGCCATCGAGGACTCCTACATCGCCGACCGCCTGCGCGCTGCCGCCGCAGCCCGCTCCGACGGCCCGATCCTGGACCTCGCGGCCGGCGCCGGCCGCTGGACCTGGGTGGTCGCCGACACCGTCGGCACCGGGCGGGTCATCGCCCTGGACCTCAACGACGCCATGCTCCACTGGCTGCGCGGCCGCCTGCCGCGGGTGGCCGCGGTCCGGGCCAGCGCGCTGGAGCTGCCGGTCGCCGACGGCAGCCTGACCGCCGTCAACTGCTGGAACGCGCTGCAGGCGATGCCGGACCCGGCGCTGGCCCTCGCCGAGATCGGCCGCTGCCTGCGGCCCGGTGGCGTCCTGACCCTGATGACCTTCCGCTGGGCCGACGATCCGGTCTACCGGTACTTCCAACGCTCGCACATCTTCCCGGCCAGCCCCGAGGGCTACGTGCTGTTCGAGCCGCGGGCGATCCGGGACTGGCTGGCGGCCGCCGGGCTGCGCGTCGTCGAGGAGTCCGGGCCGGGCACCTTCGTGTTCCTCACCGCGAAGCGGGACGGCTGACCGTGGGCGGCGACCAGCGGACCGTCGTCGAGATCCTGCTCGCCGACCACCCCTTCGAGGGGTTCCTGGACCCGATCCGGCGGCGGGCCGCCGAGTTCGGCGCGGCGCATCCCGGCTACGAGGTCCGGATCTCCACGTACCGGTACTGGACCGGGCGCGACGAGTTCATCAGGATCCTGGACCAGGGCCGCGTCCCGGCGCTCGTCGACGTCTTCTTCACCGAGACCCAGCGCGCCCGCGACGCGGTGGCCGCGGCCGGCGGGCCGCTGTTCACTCCGGTGGAGCGGGCGGTCGCGGGACGTCAGGAGATCCTTGGTGAGCCGGTGGTTCTCGACGACTTCGTCGAGACGGCGCGCCGTTACTACAGCTATGACGGTGAATTGGTGTCGCTGCCGTTCAGCGTGTCCACGGGCTTGCTGTACGCGAATATGACGATGCTGCGGGAAGCCGGGATCACGGAGGTGCCGCAGGACTGGGAGGGGCTGGAGGCCGCGTGCCGGGTGGTTCTGTCGGGGAGTGCCTCGCAGGGGGCCTCGCACGGCGTCGCGTGGGCGATCGACGGCTGGTTCTTCCAGCACTACGCGGCCCAACAGGGTGGTCTGCTGGTCGACCACGCCAACGGCCGGGCCGGCCGGGCCCAGACGGTGGATCTGGCCTCTGAGGAGCTTCTGGCATGGATCACGTGGTGGCAGCGGCTGCATAAGGAGGGCCAGTATCTGCATACCGGCGTGGCGCAGGACTGGGCCGGGACGTTCGACGCCTTCATCGAGGGGCGGGTGCCCTTCCTCCTCAACTCCTCGGTGATGGCCGAGCGGCTGGTGGCGGCCGGGACGGAGGCCGGGATCGAGGTCGTTACGGACCGTCTGCCGCGCAACGGCGCCGTGCCGTATTCCGGTGACGTCCTGGGCGGCGACTCCCTGTGGCTGGCCGCCGGGCTGTCGCCGGAGGTGGAGGACGGGGCCCTGGCGTTCCTGCAATATCTGCTGAATCCGGAGAACGCCGCCGTGTGGCACAAGTCGAGCCGCTTCATTCCGGTGACGCACGGCTCGCACCGGCTGCTGGAGGCAGAGGGCTGGTTCGCCGAGAAGCCGCACCACCTGACGGCGCCGCGGCAGCTCGCCGCCTCGGACGGGTCGGCGGCGGCGACCGGAGCGCTGGTGGGGGAGCTGGCCGGGATGCACGCCGACCTGGTCCAGGCCATGACGGACGTGCTGGAGCAGGGCGCCGATCCGGCGCGGCGGTTCGCGCAGGCGACGGTCGCGGCGCAGCGGCGGCTGGATGACTACAACACGGAGACTGCGAAGCGGTGGGCGGCGCGGTAGGGGGTGGCTGCGCTGCTATGCGCTGAACGGTGACCTGTCCGGCCGTGCGCTGGACGGTGATATGTTCGGCCGTGCGCCGGACAGGTCACCGTTCGGCTGTGCGCCGGGCGACTCGTTCCCGCACCCAGCCCTCGAAGAGGGCGTTCCGCGGCTGAACCGGATCGGCGAGCAGTTCCTCGACCCGTTCCGGATCGAGCGTGTCCAGCATCAGCACGAGTTCGCGCGCCGCGTCGGATGCCAGGGCCAGCTGAGTCGCGAAGGTCGGCGTCCTGAGCTCGGCCAGCGCGAACTCCAGGTCCAGAAGCTGGCGCATGCGGGGGAACGCTTCTTCCTGCACGCGTTGCGCGAGGGCCGCGCCGAGGGAATCGAGGTCGCCGAGGTCGTTGAGGCTCCACCGTCGGCGGAAGGTGTAAGGGGGTTTCTCGGCGGGGCGGTAGGACCATTCGTCCGGCGGCATGAGCCAGGAGTACAGGAAGATGCTTTCCCGGCCCGGTATGGTGGGCGCTCCACCGCCTTCGTAGAGCTGGCACGTGAAGTCCCAGTAGGTCAGCGGCAGCAGCGCGAAGCCGACCTCGAAGCAGAGCTCCGTCTGGTAGAGGTTGAACGTGTCGAAATAGAGCAGCGTGTGCCCGTGCTCGCCCTCCAGCCGGAAGTAGCGTCCCTTGCGCGGGACGCCCTCCTGTTTCGCCATCGGAGCGACGTGCTTCCTGATGATGACGTCGAGTGGTGCGGGCACGGTTCGGCTCCGTTCTCCGGCGAGTCCGTCGCCGACACCACGGGATGTCAGCGACAGGCATCGTACTGGTTGCCGCTACGATGACCGCGTGAGTCCGGAAGCGCGCTTGGAGGATCTTCTGCGCCAAGCAGCGCCGCGGGTGCTGGCGACGCTGACCAGGCGGCACGGCCAGTTCGACGCCTGTGAGGACGCCGTCCAGGAAGCGCTGATCAGCGCCGCCACGCAGTGGCCGGCCGACGGCGTCCCGGACAACCCCTACGGCTGGCTGCTCACCGTCGCCACGCGCCGCCTCACCGACGGCTGGCGCAGCGACCAGGCGCGCCGGCACCGCGAGGCCACGGTCGCCGCGCTCACCCCGGTCGACGAGCACCTGGCCCCGCCCGCGGACGAGGTCCCGGGCAGCGACGACGACACCCTGACCCTGCTGTTCCTGTGCTGCCACCCGGCGCTGAGCCCGCCGTCGCAGATGGCGCTGACGCTGCGCGCCGTCGGCGGCCTGACCACCGGCGAGATCGCCCGGGCGTTCCTCGTCAGCGAGACGGCCATGGCCCGCCGCATCACCCGCGCCAAGCAGACGGTCAAGGCGGCCGGCCTGACCTTCCGCCCCCCGCCGGAGGAGGAACGCGCCGAGCGCCTCAGCGCGGTCCTGCACGTGCTGTACCTGATCTTCAACGAGGGCTACACCGCGACCTCCGGCCCGGACCTCCTCCGCGCCGACCTGACCACCGAGGCCATCCGCCTGACCCGCCAGGCCTGCCGCCTCCTCGGCACCGACGGCGAGGCCGAGGGCCTGCTGGCCCTGATGCTCCTCACCGACGCCCGCCGCCCGGCCCGAACCCTCCCCGACGGCACCCTGGTCCCCATGGCCGACCAGGACCGCACGCAGTGGAACCAGGACTACGTCCAAGAGGGCCTCGCCCTGGTCACCGAAGCCCTGGGCCGCTCCCAAGTAGGCCCCTACCAGGTCCAGGCCGCCATCGCCGCCCTCCACGCCGAAGCCACCAGCGGCGACGACACCGACTGGCCCCAGGTACTCGCCCTCTACGGCGTCCTGGAACGCCTCGCCCCCAACCCGATGGTGACCCTGAACCGAGCCGTCGCCCTGGCGATGGCCAAAGGCCCCCACGAAGGCCTCCGCCTCCTGGAATCCCTCAACGACGACAGCCGCATGACCGAACACCACCGCCTCGACGCAGTCCGCGCGCACTTGCTGGAGATGGCCGGCGACATGGAGGCGGCGACCGCCTGCTACCGCCTGGCCGCCGAACGGACCGACAGCGTCCCCGAGCGCCGCTATTTGCTGGCGCAGGCGGCACGGCTCGGCGGCGAGGGGCACGCGGAGGAAGACGAGAGCCGCTGAAGCGCCGGCGGCGGCGCGCAGTTTCGCACGTACCGCCGCCGAGCACCTGCATTCGCATTCGCATTCGCAGATCGAGTTGAGCTGAGTTGAGCTGAGTTGAAATCAGCCGACCCGAGCCGAGCCAGCCGATTCCGAGCCGCCGACCTCGACTTGAGCCAGCCCGATCCGAGCCGACTCGAACTTGGCCGATCGGGCGCGAACCAAGCCAACCCAAGGGCCAAGGCGAGCCGACCCGAGACGGAGCCGGAGCCAGACCCCGAGCCCGAGCCCGAGCCGGAGCCCGAGCCAGGGCCCGAGCCAGAGCCAGAGCTAGAGCCCAGAGCCAGAGCCAGAGCCCCGAGCCCCGAGCCCCGAGCTCCGAGCCCCGAGCCCCGAGCTAGAGCCGGAGCCCGAGCCAGGGCCCGAGCCAGAGCCAGAGCCAGAGCCAGAGCCAGAGCCCCGAGCCCCGAGCCCCGAGCCCCGAGCCCCGAGCTCCGAGCCCCGAGCCCCGAGCTAGAGCCGGAGCCCGAGCCAGGGCCCGAGCCAGAGCCAGAGCCAGAGCCAGAGCCAGAGCCCCGAGCCCCGAGCCCCGAGCC
>NZ_BAAAQN010000056.1:0-40835 GCF_039531695.1 Catenulispora yoronensis | reverse complement strand
GCCCCGAGCCCCGAGCTAGAGCCGGAGCCCGAGCCAGGGCCCGAGCCAGAGCCAGAGCCAGAGCCAGAGCCAGAGCCCCGAGCCCCGAGCCCCGAGCCCCGAGCTCCGAGCCCCGAGCCCCGAGCTAGAGCCGGAGCCCGAGCCAGGGCCCGAGCCAGAGCCAGAGCCAGAGCCAGAGCCAGAGCCAGAGCCAGAGCCAGAGCCAGAGCCCCGAGCCCCGAGCCCCGAGCCCCGAGCTAGAGCCGGAGCCCGAGCCAGGGCCCGAGCCAGAGCCAGAGCCAGAGCCAGAGCCAGAGCCAGAGCCAGAGCCAGAGCCAGAGCCAGAGCTAGACCCAGGGCCGGAGCCCGAGCCGGAGCCTGCCGCTCACCTAAGGCGAGCTGATCTGGGCCGTGCTGGGCCAATCCAGCCTGAGCCGAGCTGGGCCCCCACCCTCAACTGTGGAATTCCCCCGCGTCCACGTTCAAGCTCTGCCCCGTGATCGCCCCGGCCAGGTCCGAGGCCAGGAACAGCGCCGCGTTGGCGACCTCGCCCGGTTCCGGCAGCCGCCGCAGGTCGAAGTCCGCCGCGGTCTCGGCATAGATCTGCTCCAGCGGCACGCCTCGCTCAGTGGCCTGATACTGGAACCAGCCCTTCAGGGCGTCGGTCCAGATGTAGTTCGGCACGACCGTGTTCACGCGCACTCCGCGCGGGCCGAGTTCGGTGGCCAGGCTGCTGCCCAGCGAACGGAGGGCTGATTTCGACATCTTGTACGCGCCGAAGTTCGGGCGGGAGTGGTGGACCACGCCGGAGCTGATCATCACGATCGAGCCGTGGTGGTCGGCCAGGGCCGGGGCCAGGAGTTGGACCAGGCGGAGGGTGGCGAAGACGTCGGTTTCCAGGGCGGTGCGGAGTGCGTCGAGGTCGAGGGTGGTCAGGTCGGTCATGGCGGGGACCGCGAAGGCGTTGGCGACCAGGACGTCCAGGCGGCCGAAGGCCTCGACCGCGAGGTCGGCCAGGGCGCGGCGCGCGGTGTCGTCGGTGATGTCGGTCGGGACGGCCAGGGCGCGGCGGCCGGTGGCCTCGACCTCGGCGGCGACCGTCTTCAGCGTGGTCTCGGTGCGGGCCGCCAGTACCACGTCGGCGCCCGCCGTCGCGGCTCGGACCGCGATCTCGCGGCCCAGTCCCGGCCCGACGCCGGAGATCAGCACCACCTTGTCCTTCAGCAGTCCCGGAGTCGTCACGGCGGCCTCGGTCATGGGATCTCGTCCTCTCACTCTCGCTCGTCACCGGGAGCCGGTCAGGCGGGCCGGGGCCGGCGCGGCGGCGCCCTCCGCCACGGCCGGGGGCACGGCGGCCGGGCCGGCCGGGCCGCGCAGTGCGTTCAGCAGGACCCGGACCACCATGCCCGGGCGCATCAGACTCTCGGGACGGTCGAGCATCCCGGCCGCGCGCATGTAGGCGGCCGTCACCGAGCCGTCGCGGGTGGCGGCGACCTGGACCATCGCCAGGTAGCGCTGCCCCATCCGGACCTTGAAGTCCCGCTTGCCCTCGACGCCGGGGAAACCCAGGTCCACGGTGCGCGTCATCTCCCACGGCGGGTCGATGACGTCGCGCGCCAGGTCGCGGAAGTACTGCAGGGAGTCCGGCATCGCCCCGGAGTGCAGGTGGTGGCGCAGCGTCAGCGCGGACAGCGCCGCGACCGTCATGCCCTGGGCGTAGACCGGGTTGAAGCAGGACACCGCGTCGCCGATCACCAGCAGCCCGGCCGGGAACCGGCCCATCCGCTCGTAGTGGCGGCGCTGGGTGGTGGGGAAGCGGAAGGCGACCGGCTCGTCCAGCGGCTCGGCGTGCTTCAGCGCCTCGTGGATGTCCGGGACCGGCAGGCCCTTGACGAACTCGTACAGGCCCTGCTGGTCGGTCGGCGGGTGGTCGCCGAGGATGCCGTAGACGGTCAGCAGGGTCTTGCCGCCCTCGGTCTTGGTGAAGATGGCGCCGCGCGGCACGTCGGGGGAGGCGACCGGGATGATCGCCAGGTCGCCCGCGTAGGGGTCGGCCGTCATCCGGTAGTTCTGGGTGACGTAGCCCAGCCCGATGTTGGTCCGCTCCTCCTCGACCCGCGGGTAGCCCATCTCCTCCAGCCACACCGGGGTGCGCGATCCGCGCCCGGTCGCGTCCACCACCAGGTCGGCGGCGATCGTCTCCCCGGCCCGGCCGGCCGGCTGCACCTTCACGCCGGTCACCCGGGCGTGGTCGGCGGTGGCCTCCAGTCCCAGGATGTCGCAGCGCTCGACGAACCGGATGTTCGGCAGCTCGGCGGTGCGCTCGCGGATCCGGCGCTCCATCAGCGGCGCCGAGGCGGGCACCGCGATGTAGCCGATGTCGGCGCGCTTGACCGGGCGGCCGCGGAAGTACCAGCGCACCGAGCCGGAGAAGTCGCCGAACGGGGTGCCGTCGGCGATGAGCTGGTCGGTGATGCCGGGGTAGAGCTCCTCCATCACCACCCGGCCGCGCACGTGCATGGCGTTGATGTGCTTGCCCTGCGGACGTCCGCGGCGCGGGCCGTCGACGCCGGTGACGGTGTCCCGGTCGACGACCAGGACCTCGTCGTAGGCCTCGGCGAGCACCCGGGCCGCGAACAGCCCGGCGATGCTGCCGCCGAGCACGACGGCGCGGGTCGGATCGCCGTCGGACGCCGGCCGGGGGTCTTGGTCGAGCATCTCGCCCACCTCCTGGGGGATCGGGTCGGTCGGGTGTGGAATCGGGCGGGTGGTGATTCGGGCGGGGCGTGGGGATCGAGCGGGCTCGGGCGGTGGCCGCGTTCGCCCCTGGGCTTCACGATGTGGCCCGGGGCCCGGGACGGGCATCTCCTGGATTGCGGGCCGAAGTGGCACTGTCATCCCTGTTCAGAGCACTCCGGAACACGCCGAGCCGCCGGAGCGGGTCGCGCTCCGGCGGCTCGGCCAACGCCGATCAGGTCGATCAGGCGGATCAGGCGGATCAGGCGGCGCTGTTCGCAGGGCTGTTCTGATACGCGGTCAGCAGCCACTGGCCGTCCCGCTTGACGAGCAGCCACGAGGCGCGGATCGCCCGCTCGTGGGACACCTTCTCGTCACCGGGGTGCAGCACGCCGCCCGCGGTGACCACCAGGGCCGCGTCCTCGGTCAGGAACTTCACGCCGATCGGGGCCCCGGTCACCCGGGTGCCCTTGAACGGGCCCTGGAACCCGGCGGCCATGAAGGAGCGGATCTCCTCCCGGCCCTCCCGGTACAGCCCGGGCAGGATCATCGTGCCGTCCTCGGTGAACGTCTCGGCGAAGGCGTCGGCGTCGTGGTCCGCCCAGGCCTTGATGATCCGGCCCGGGACGGCGGCCACGGCGGCCTGGTCCTGGGGCGTCGGAGCGATGCTGTTGGTGCGGGACATGTCGGCTCCCTTGTGAGCGCGGTCGGGTTCTCGGCGGTCTGGAAGAGGTGCCAGAAAGAGACGCCGGGAAGAGGTGCCAGAAAGAGGCACCAGGAAGAGGTGCGATAAAGAGGTGCGATAAAGAGGCGGCGTCCGGGCCCTCACACCGCCGCGGCCTTCGCCGCGACGTCGCGCGCGAAGCTCGCCAGGTCCGGGTCCTCGAACAGATCGCCCATGTCGACCTGCACCCCCAGCTCCTCCTCGATCCGGGCGACGATGCGCACCGCCGAGATCGACTGTCCGCTGAGCTCGAAGAACGTGGCGTCGGCCGGGCTCCCCTCCGGAATGCTCAGCACGTCGTGCCAGATCTCGGCGACCCGGCGTTCGATCTCGGTCGCGTCCAGCGCTTCCGGCAGACCGTTTGCCATGACAACCTCCTACTGCGGGGTCGGATGAGTGCCGTACCGGATCCGGTCCGGCGGTCGGGGCTCGCAGAGGCGGCTGTTGCGGCCGACCGCGCCGGCGACCGCCCGCGTCGCCACGGGGCGTGCCGACGCCGGATGCGCCCGGCGGTTCGGGATCAGCGTCGCTCCGGAGGGCTCGCGGGGGCATCTTTGAGCTTGCGGTCGGAAAACGACGCGGCCACCGGGCATCGCGCACCACGAATATCAGGAGACTGACAAAAAGGCGCTATTCGTGGCCGGGCAGCGCCCAGGCCGCCACCGTCCCCATCAAGGCGACTCCCGCCAGCGCCCACGCCACCGGCACCACGGCCCCCGACGCCCCGTCGAGCCGCAGCTGGTGCCGGGCCACGACCAGGGCGCCGACCGTGGCGACCCCCAGCACCCCGCCGAACAGGTGCACGGTGTCCAGCAGCCCCAGGACCGGCGCCGACGCCCTCCGCCCCCTGGCTCCCACCCCTTCCGCGGCCTCCCGCGCCGCCGAGACCGCCAGCCCCGCCCCGAATCCGGTGGCGGTCAGCGCCCCGAGCAGCGGCCAGTGCCCCGGTCGGGGTCCGCCGGCCAGCGCCAGCCACACCAGCGCGAGTGTCTGGACCGCGAGCCCGGCCGCGGCGAGGCCGCGTGCCCCGGCCGTGGTGCGGCTCCCTACCGGACCGCGGCTCCCTACCGGACCGCGGCTCCCTGCTGGACCGCGGCCCCCACCCCGACCACGGCCCCCACCCCGACCACGGCCCCCACCCGGATGCCGTTCGCCGCCACCACCCTCATCGCCCCCGGGTCTCGCCCTCCGCCCCAGCACCGCGAACACCCAAGCCCCCGGCACCAGTGCCGCCGTGGTCGCGGCCAAGTCCAGCGCCGTCATACAGGGCCCGTCGCCGGTCACTTCGGGGAAGTACCGGGCAAGCAAAAACAGTCCGCCGCACAGCGACGCCGACACGCACAACTGCGCCGCGTTCACAGCGATGAACACCCGCGCGTGCAACCCGCCCAGCGGCACGTGCCACGCCAGTTGGAAGCCGGTCGCCATCAGTCCGACCGCCAGGGCGGTCAGTGTCTGCGTGCTCCACCACCCGGCGTCCTGTCCGTTCGTCACGGTCCAGGCCAGTCCCAGCACCCCGACCCCGATGGCCAGCCGCCCGGGCAGGTCCAGGCGCGGCTGCGGCCCGGCGAGGCCGGTGCCGGCCTGCGTCTCTCGCGTCCGGGCCGCTGCCGTCGGGCTCATCGATACCCTCGCCAGCGCCGACTCCCGCACCAGCGCCGCGGCCCCCACGGCGCCCACTGCCCCGAGCACCGCGCCGGCCGCGAACAGCCAGCGCCAGCCGCCGATCTCGACCAGCACCCCGCCGGCCAGCAGCCCGGCGGTGGGTAATGTCACTCCGGCGCCGCTGAACGGACGCCGGCCGGCCTCGGGCGGTAAGAGCCCGGCCGGCGGACTGGCGGCCGCGGACACCGCCAGCGCGCACGCCGCCCCCTGCACCGCCCGCCAGGCGATCAGGAAGCCGATGGTGCAGGCGGCGGCGCAGCCGGTCGAGGCGACGGCCGCCAGCCCCAGTCCCAGGCCGATGACGCATCCGTGCCCGTACCGCGCGCCGAGCGCCGCGCCGCAGGGCAGCAGCACCGCGTACGCCAGCGGGTACGCGTTCAGCGTCCACACCAGCGCCGCCGTCGAGGCGTGCAGATTCATCCGGAGCTTGTTCAAGGCCACGGCGATGGCCACGGTGTCGGTGACCGCCAAGGACACCGTCAGCCGCGCCACACCGAGCGCCAAGCGCTGTCGAGACGTCATACTCCCGCTTTCCCAGTCGCGATGGCTCCTGGCGCAGCCCAGCGTGAGTAAGCGCGAAGGCACCGCCGCTCCACGCCGCGGGATCTCCCGTGACGTGACATGCAGAAGTCGGCATCAGTAAACCAGCGCTCTGGTTCACCTTCCCGAGATATCCGCATCCAGAGCACGTTGGAACAAAACGCCTGCCGAGTCTTGCCCGCCCGGGGTTCCGGAGGTAGGCGGCGGCCTGCTCGGGCGCCGTGCCCCGGCCGCGATCCGGAAAGCGGCCCGGACCCCGCATTGGGCAATCCGGGATAAATCCGAGCCCTGCGAAGTTGCCAGACTGAGACCCGGCTCCCAGGAAAGGACTCCTCCGATGGCGCCCTCGCGTGCGACCCTCATCACCGGCTGCTCCTCCGGCATCGGCCGGGCCGCCGCCCTCCGCCTGCACCAGGCGGGCCTGCCCGTCTACGCCACCGCCCGCGACGTCGCCGCCCTCGCGCCGCTGGCCGCCGCCGGTATCCGGACCCTGCGGCTCGACGTCACCGACGAGGCCGCGGCGGACGCCGCCGTGAAGCGGGTCGTCGAGGACCACGGCGCCGTCGGCGTCCTGGTCAACAACGCCGGCAGCGGGATCCACGGCGCCGTCGAGGACGTGCCGCTGGCGACCGTCCGCGGCTCCTTCGAGACCAACCTGTTCGGCGCGCTCCGTCTGACCCAGCTCGTCCTGCCCGGCATGCGCGAGCAGAACGCCGGCCGGATCGTGAACATCTCCTCGATCCTGGGCCGGTTCTCGCCGCCCGGCGGCAGCCTGTACCACGCCACCAAGCACGCGCTGGAGGCCTACAGCGACTCCCTCCGCATGGAGGTCGCCCCGTTCGGCGTCCGGGTGTCGTTGATCGAGCCCGCGACCGTGCGCAGCAGCTTCTTCGCCACGGCGGTCATGCAGTTCGCCGGGCAGCCGGGCCCGGCCTACCAGCGCTTCTACGACGACCTCGCGGCCTGGGCCGTCGCCGTCCACGAAGGCCGCACCACCGCCGGCCGCCTCGCGGTGACGCCGGAGAAGGTGGCGGCGGCGATCGAGCGCGCGGTCCTGTCCCGCCGCCCGCGCGTCCGCTACCCGGTCGGCCCGCTGGCCCGCGGCGCGCTGAGCCTGCGCCGGCTCCTCCCGGACAGCGCCTTCGACCTGTTCGTGGCCCGACAGTTCCCGTCACAGCCGCGCTGACCGCGTCGTCACGGTGACATGCCCGAGATGCCGACCTACCGCTCCACATACCACCACGGCAACCTGCGCGTCGCGCTTACGGAGGCCGCGCTGGACCTGGCCCGTCGCGGGGGACCGCACGCGGTGACCGTGCGCGGCGCCGCCCGGCAGGTCGGCGTGACCCCGACGGCCGCCTACCGCCACTTCGCAGAGGTCGACGAGCTGCGCTCGGCGGCGAAGGACAGGGCTCTGATGTCGTTGTCGGAGGCGATCGACGGGGCGCTGCGCCAGGTGGGCGCGGACGCCGATCCCGGTGCGAACGCCGATCCTGTTTCCGGCGCCGATCCCGTGACAGCGGCGGTGGCCCGCGTCCGCGCCGTCGCCGACGGCTACATCGCGTTCGCCCGCGGCCGCCCGGGCCTGTTCGCCATGGCCTGCCACGGGACCGTCGAAGCTGTCAAAGCCCTGATGACGGCCCGCGTCGCGCCGTCGATGGAAGACCTGTCCGCGAGCCATCCCGGCCTCGACTTCGCGCTCTGGTCCTCCGTGCACTGCCTCGCCGTCCTGGGCATCGGCCAGGACCAGCCGGACGCCTCGGCCGACGCCGTCCTGGACGCCGTGCTGGCCTGGATCGCCGGGTCCTGATGCGGAACCGGGCCCGGTTTCTCATGCTCCTGTTATGAACCCGGGCCACACTTCTCGGATGCGCGTCCTGGTGATCGAAGACGACGAGGAGCTGGCCGAGACGATCGGGGTCGGGCTGCGCCGCCGGAGCATGGCCGTCGACCTGGCCTTCGACGGCCCCGCCGGCCTGGAGAAGGCCCAGCTCAACCGCTACGACGTCATCGTGCTGGACCGCGACCTGCCCGGCCTGCACGGCGACCGCGTCTGCGCGGAGGTCGTCGCGGGCGGGGGAGAGGGCCGGATCCTCATGCTGACCGCGGCCGCCGCGATCGGCGACCGGGTCGAAGGACTGGCCCTCGGCGCCGACGACTACCTGCCCAAGCCCTTCGCGTTCGCGGAACTGGCCGCGCGGATCCAGGCGCTGGGGCGGCGCGCGCATCCCGCCGTGGCGCCGGTGCTCCGGCACGGCGATCTGGAACTCGACGTGGCGCGGCATCGGGTGCGACGGGCCGGCCGGCCGCTCGATCCGGGGCCGAAAGAGTTCGGCGTCCTCGAAGTCCTGCTGGCCGCCGCCGGCCGCGTGGTGTCGGCCGAGGAGCTGCTGGAACGGGTGTGGGACGACCAGGCGGACCCGGTCACCACGGCGGTGAAGGTGACTGTCAGCAGGCTGCGTCGCAGACTGGGCGACCTGCCGGTGATCGAGACCGTGGCCCGATTCGGCTACCGGATCGGATCGGACCGCACCGCACCGGATCGCAGCGCGCCGGATCAAACGGAACCCGACTCGGTCTGATGGGCGGTCCGCGACGGCATGGGGCCCGCACGCGGCTCACGGCCTTGTACGGCGCGCTGTTCCTGGTTTCCGGCGGCGCCCTGCTCGCCGTCGTGAACATCCTCGTCGCCCGAACCGCCGACACCGCCGTCTACTCCGCGCGCCAGCCACCTGGCGTCACAGAATCAGAACCCGTATTCAAGGCCGAGTCAGTCCCGGCCTCGGCCCACGACCTCCAAGCCCGGCTGGGCCAACTGCACGCGGCCGACCTGCACCAGTTCGCCGTCCGGTCCGCTCTCGCCCTCGGCCTGACGACGCTCGCGGCGGTCGCCCTCGGCTACTTCGTCGCGAGCTGCGCACACCCCTGGCGCGGCAGCGCGCGATCGCGGAGGTGGCGCTCGACGATCCCGAGGCGTCCGCCGACACGCTGCGCGCCGCGCACGAGCGGATCGTGGTGGCGAACGCCCAGCAGGAGCGCGTCATCGAAGCCTTGCTCGCCCTGGCCCGCGGTCAGGCCGGCACCGACCGTCGCGAGCCCGTCGATCTTGCCGCCCTTGCTCGCAACGCCCTGACAGCGTGCACAGCGCATTCACCGGCCGACATCGCGGTCCATGCGGACCTGCGCACCGCGCCGACTCTGGGTGATCCGAACCTGGCCGAGCGTCTCATCGCCAACCTCATGGACAACGCGCTGCGCCACAACGTCCCCGGCGGCGACATCCGGGTCGAGACCCGGGTCGACGGTGGCCGAGCCGTCCTGATCGTTCGGAACAGCGGACCGGTGATCCCGGCGGACGCCGTCGACCGTCTCTTCCAGCCCTTCACCCGCCTGGACGAGGACCGCACGGCACGCGGCGACTCGGCCTGTCGATCGTGCAGGCGATCGCCGATGCCCACGACGCCGTGGCGTTCCGCCGCCGTTGCTGTGCCCGTAGCGGTCAAGGCCTGAGCTCAGGCCTCGCATAACGGGAAGGCGTACTGAGATCGAACATGCCGCCCTGCAAACCGTTGCGCCGCTGAAGTTCGGCCCAGTAGACGGGATCCAGATAGATGGCCGGGTTCGGACGCGACATCGTCAGGTCCTCGGGCCGGCCCGGATAGAATCCGGCGTCTACGAGGGCGCCGAGCGGTACCCCGCAGTCGACGTTGACCGGCCGGCCGGATGGTCCCGGCGCGACGATCGGGAAGACGTTCCCGGCGTCGAACGCCCCCAGCCAGGTGCCGGCGGTCGGGATGACCACGCCGCGCGGGTACGCCGCCAGCCTCGCGGCCAGGCCGCCGGGGTCGTCGGCCAGGGGCACCAGCGTCACGACCGAGAACACCCGCCGACCGGTCCGCTGCTCGATGAGCGACACCAGGCCGTCCGGCGCTGGGGACGAGGGCTGGGATGAGCGCTGGGCTGCGGTCTGGCTCGGGGGCTGAGCCACGGGTGCCCGGTGTGTCACGTGCCCGGCACCGTAGCAGATCAAGGCTCTGCGTCCCTTCTTCAGCACCTCGCGCTGGATCAGCGACGCGGCGAACGCGTCGCGCCCGTTGCGCAACGCGAGCACCTGGTCCGGCGTGGTGGTCGCCGACCAGTCGATGGGGGAGTCCCCGAGCAGCAGCCGGACCTGGCGGTTGTTCGGCCGCCGCCAGTTGACGGCTCGCAGGATCCTGATGAAGTCCTCATAAATCGGCTCGTCCCCGGTCGCCAGCGGCGAGTTCGTCGAGTCCCGCCAAAGCGGCCGCAGCTCGGCGGCGGCCACCGCCTGCCCGGCGACGAACCGGTCCGCGACCGGTTGGAAGCGCGCGTTGCCGCCCTCGATCACGATGTCGTCGACGAGATCGGGCAGGCGCGGATCGGTGAGCACCGACACCAGCGCGTCATGGTGCTCCCGAAGGCCGTGGACCTTGCCGAGGGCGACCAGGCGGTGCCGTTCCAGCGCGTCGAAGACGGTGTCCGCGAGGGTCGAGAGGCCCGCCGTGCTCGCGGTGTACTCGGCGTGCCCCGATCCGGTGGAGGCGGCCCGGGCGGTGTCGCCGAGGCCGCCGACCGCGCCGATCCCGGCCAGGGACGCCCCGATCAGTCCGCGGCGTGACAGCCGGGCGCCGACGCGGGGCGGGACAGAGTTCTGGTTCGTTGTCATGAATCGCGGTTCTACCGGCGGCGCGGTTGCGGCCCGGTGACACCGCCGCCGGAATTGGTCCAGACCGATTGGTCCAGACCCTTGACGACCGACCGGCCCCGGCAGTTCAATCACGTCGTAGCAAAAGGTGGTGAGAAGGGCTGCCCGATCGTTCCCCACCGATCATGCCCTGATCAAGCTGCGAACACCTACCCCCACCACATCCACCGCAAGGGGTGCTCCGTGTTCGAAAACTCCCCCCACCCGGACCGGGCGAACGGAAGGCGCCGACATCGACTCAGGACCCTGATCTGCTCCACGGCCGCCGCCGCGCTCGCCGCCTCCGGGCTGGCGCTGCTCACCGCGCCGGCCGCGCACGCCGCGAACGAGTCGGTCAACATCTGGCTGACCACCACCAGCGACTCCGGCGGCCGGAACGTCACCCGCGGGCTCCAGCAGCAGGCCCCGATCGCGTTCTCGGCCGGCACCAGCGGCGCCGGGCAGGCCGTCACGGTCGACGAGAACACCCGCTACCAGCAGTTCACCGGCGCCGGCGCGTCCTTCACGGACACCGCGGCCTGGCTGATCAACAGCAGCGGGGCGCTGTCCGCGTCCACCCGCAACACCCTGATGAACAACTTGTTCAGCCCCAGCACCGGCATCGGGCTGGACTTCCTGCGCAACCCGATGGGCGCCTCGGACCTGGCGCGCTACAGCTACAGCTACGACGACATGCCGGCCGGGCAGACCGACGCCTCGCTCGCGCACTTCTCGATCAGCCACGACCTGGCCGACGTGCTGCCGCTGACCAAGCAGGCCCGTGCGCTCAACCCGGACGTCAAGGTCATGGGCAGCCCTTGGTCCGCGCCGCCGTGGATGAAGGACAGCGGCGCCTACAGCCAGGGCTACCTGCAGTCGCAGTACTACGCCGCCTACGCGCAGTACTTCGTGAAGTACCTCCAGGCCTACCAGGCCCAAGGCGTGCCGATCGACTTCGTCTCCGTGCAGAACGAACCCACCTGCTGCTCGGGCTACCCCTCGATGCAGTGGAACGGCTCGGGGCTCGACTACTTCACCGGCACCAACCTGCTGCCGGCCCTGCACGCCGCGGGCCTGTCGACGAAGGTGCTGGCGCTGGACTGGAACCCCGACACCTACGCCTCCTACGGCGCGCCGACCGTCAACGACACCGCGGTCCGCAACGACCCGAACTTCGGCGGCATCGCCTGGCACGGCTACGGCGGCAGCGTCACCACGCAGACGGACATCCACAACCAGTACCCGTCCGTCGACGCCTACGACACCGAGCACTCCGGCGGCACCTGGATCGGCAACCAGCAGCAGGAGGACATGAACAACATCATCGACTACACCCGCAACTGGGGGAAGTCGGTGGTGAAGTGGTCGCTGGCGGTGGACCAGAACATGGGCCCGCACAACGGCGGCTGCGGCACCTGCTCCGGCCTGGTGACCGTCCACAACGGCGACAGCGTCAGCGGCCGGGTCGACTACAACATCGAGTACTACGACATGGGCCAGCTCACCAAGTTCGTCCGGGCCGGCGCCTACCGCGTCGCCTCCACCGCGAACAGCAGCGTCCCCAACGTCGCCTGGAAGAACCCGGACGGCTCCAAGGCCGTGGTCGCCTACAACGAGTCCGGCAGCACCCAGACCTTCACCGTCAACTGGGGCAACGAGCACTTCAGCTACCAGCTGCCGGCCCAGACCTCGGCGACCTTCGTCTGGAGCGGCACCCAGGGCACCGGCGGGGGCGGCGGCGGCAGCGGGACCGGCCAGATCGTCGGCTACGGCGGCAAGTGCGTGGACGTCGCCGGCGCCAGCTCCGCGAACGGCGCCGCGGTCCAGCTCTACGACTGCAACGGCACCGCCGCGCAGCAGTGGACCATCGCCGCCGACGGGTCGATCCAGGCCCTCGGCAAGTGCATGGACATCACCAGCGCCGGTACAGCGAACGGGACGCAGGTGCAGTTGTACGACTGCAACGGCACGGCCGCGCAGAAGTGGCAGCACCAGAGCAACGGCGAACTCGTGAACCCGAACTCCGGACGGTGCCTGGACGCCACCGGGCCGAGTTCGGCGAACGGGACCAGGCTCCAGATCTGGGACTGCTTCGGATCGGCGAACCAGCAGTGGACGATTCCGACCTGAGGGTCGGGATTGGAGGGTGGTGACGGTCGGGGGCTGGAGTCCCAGGGCTGAAGTCCCAGGGCTGGAGGTCCAGGCTGAAATACCTGGGCTGAGATGCCAGGGCTGAGATACCTGGGCTGAGATCCCAGGATCGGAGTCCCCCGGCCGAGGCCGGAACCGGGGCCGGAGTTCGGCGGAACGCTCGCCGGGCTCCGGCCTCCGCCGATGATCTGGCTGTTTCCTCTAGAATGTGGAGACATGCCTCGTACCATCGCCACGAATACCGCCGTCGACCTCGAAGGCCTGCTGGAGTTCGTCCGACCCCGGCACCGGGCCCTGCTCATCACCCGGCGCGCCGACGGCTCTCCGCAGGCCTCCCCGCTCACCTGCGGCGTCGACGACTCCGGCCGCCTGGTCATGTCGACGTATCCGGAGCGGGCGAAGACCACCAACGCCCGCCGCGACTCCGCGGTCAGCGTCGTCGTCCTGTCCGACGAGTGGAACGGCCCCTGGGTGCAGATCGACGGCGACGCCGAGGTCCTGGACCTGCCGGAGTCCGTCGAACCCCTGGTCGAGTACTACCGGAACATCGCCGGCGAGCACCCGGACTGGGACGAGTACCGCGAAGCCATGGTGAAGCAGGGCAAGTCCCTGATCCGGGTCACGCCGCGCCGCTGGGGCCCGGTCGCCACCGGCGGGTTCCCCGCGCGGCTCGCGGACTGAGTGCCCGGTGTACCGCTACCGTACCGCCGCGTCGATCAGCACCGCCGCGGCCGCCCGCGCCTGACCGGCCGCCTCCGGCGTGCCGTTCAGCGCCGCGGTGGCCATGGCGCCGTTCGCCAACACCAGCAGCTGGTCGGCCAGCGCCTCGGGCAGCTCCGCGGCGTCGACCAGTTCGCTGAGATAGTCGCGCAGCGCCAGCTTGTGACGGCGCCCGACCGTCAAGACGTCCTGCGACGTCCCACCGAGCTCGCCCGCGGTGTTCAGGAACATGCAGCCGCGGAAATCCGGCTCGGCGAACCAGCCCGCCAAGTAGTCGAACACCGCGAGAACGCGATCCCGCGGTGATCCCGACGCCGCGTTGGCGTCGACGAACCCGGTGATGGCGCTGCGGACATCGAGGTCACGCTTCTCCAGGACCGCGTGCAGCAGATCCGCCTTGGACGGGAACTCGCGGTAGAGCCGCTTGAGCGGCACGCCGGACGCGTCACGGATGGCGTCCATCCCCACGCCCTGCACCCCGCGCGCGTTGAACAGGCGCTCGGCGGCGTCCAAAGCCCGGTCGACATCGGCCTGATCGGTCATCAGCAGAACCCTCCTCCGCATCGGTTGCGGCGAGAACGATCGTTCCCCTACTCTACTCACAGACGCTGAGAACGCTCGTTCTCGCCGACTGAGAGAGGAACACCCCATGTCACAACGCCCGCCACTGCCGCCGTTCACCGAACAGACCGCCCGCCAGAAGGTCCAGATGGCCGAGGACGCCTGGAACACCCGGGACCCCGAGAGAGTGGCCCTGGCCTATACCGAGGACACGGAGTGGCGGAACCGCGACGTGTTCCTGAACGGCCGCGCCGAAGTGATCGACTTCCTGCGCGGCAAATGGGAACGCGAACTCGACTACCGCCTCCGCAAAGAGCTGTGGTCCTACACCGACAACCGCATCTCAGTGCGCTTCGAATACGAATGGCACGACGCCACCGGTCAATGGTTCCGCTCCTACGGCAACGAGCAGTGGGAGTTCTCCGCCGACGGCCTTATGAGCCGCCGCTACGCCTCCATCAACGATGTCCGCATCAGCGAGGCGGACCGGCGTATCGCGACCGGGAGCTGACACCGACCGGGAGCTGACACCGACCGGCCCCGATCTGCGCGTCGCGAGCCGCCAGGACATCCTGCTCGCCCACGCGAAGAACCAGAACCCTGTTGCGCCCCCGCAGCCGAACGAGCGCCCCCCGCCCCCTACCGCAGCCCTGCCCGCTCCTCGATCAGCGTCGTCGCCGCCTCGTCCAGCGCCATCCGCATCAGGGCCAGTACCGAGTCCAGGGCCAGGGGGCGCAGCCGGTCCAGGCCGCTGAGGATGTCGGGCCAGGAGTCGGCGGGGTAGCCGGCGGCTTCGAACGGGGCCCAGATCTGGTCCATGTACAGCTGGACGAAGCCGCGGGCTACCGCTTGTACGTGTGTGCGAGCCTCGGATGCCGCCTTCAGGGCGTTGGCCGGGGGGATGCCCAGGGCCATCAGTTCGGCGCCGATCCGGGTCAGGCGGGGTGAGCGCTCCTCGTAGCGGCCGTTGCCCAGCGGGCGGAGCAGGCCCAGGTCGACTGCCGCGTCCAGCAGGGCCGCGCTGGCGTCGGCGCGGTCCTCCAGGCCGGGGAACAGGGTGTGGATGTCCTCCAGGCGTACTACGCGCCGTTCTTCGTCGTCGAAGACCTGGTGCACGGCCGCGGCGAAGGACATGAACTCGGCGCCGCCGCCGAGCATCCGGCGGATCGACTCCAAGGTGAAGCCGTCGGCCTGGAGGCGCTTGATCTGCTCCAGCCGGGCCAGGTGCTCGGGTCCGTAGAAGCCGACCCGGCCGCGGACGGTGGGGGCCGGCAGCAGGCCGCGGGACTGGTGCTCGCGGATGTTGCGGACCGTCATCCCGGACAGGCGCGCGAGTTCGTCGACGCGGTACTCCTCGTCGCTCACCCCGTGCGCCTTCCCGCTGCGGTCCTGTCCCGTACCTGTAAGGGGACTGAGTTCAGGACATCACCCGATCCGCTGATGGCTGGTCGGAACTTGGTACCTGCGATGATACTTGATCTGATCTCTCGATCCAGGTTTGCGGAGTGGGGGCCATGAGCGACAGAGGAACCGTACGGTCCGGGCGGCGTGTCGATGCCGCGCGCCTGCCCGCCGACCTGGTGGAGCTCATAGCCGGGCTGGCTCCGGGCGAGGTGCTGACGATCACTCGCGACGGCGAGGACCTCGCGCGGGTCACCGGGGCCGGCGGTCCGCTGGAGGGCACGGTCATCCGGTCCGGGACCGGTTCCGGAACCGGTTTCGGGAGTCCGGCCGGTGACGTTCCGCAGCCGGTCCACCACGCGGAGGTGACGGTCGTGGCCACCGCGATGAAGCTCTCCGAGACCGTCCGCACCTCCCTGTCCACCGAGCTCGGCGCCGACTACATCGTGCTCGACATGGAGTCGGCCCCCGACACCGTGGACATCCTGCTGGTCCCGCCGATCAGCCCGCAGCTGCTCGGCAGCCTGCGCGAGCGGTTCCCCCGGGCCCGCGTGATGGTCGCCGAACTCGACGACCCGGAGCTCGGCATCAGCTACAAGGGCCCGGTGCAGCGGCTGCTCGACTCCGGCGCCGACGCCTATCTGGCCTCGACCACGCTGCCCCGCCTGGCCCGCCAGCTCGACCGGGCCATCACCCACCGGACGCAGCTCACCGCCGATTCCCCGCGCCTGGCGATCGAGCCGCGCGGCGGCTTCTGACGTTCCTGACGCGCGCCGGTTCTGGGCCCGCGCCGGTTCTTGGCCCGCGCCGCCCGGCCCGCGCCGGATCCTGACAGACGGGCACCGCCCGCGACCCGAGGGCCGCGGGCGGTGTCGAACAGTACTGACTCGCTCCGAGCGGATCAGGACACGGTCACGTCGTCATACAACGTGTAGGTCGGGTCCCCGGGGTAGTTGTCGTCCTTGCTGGTCAGCGTCAGCGTGTACGAGTGCCCGGCGGTGACCGCCTTCGTGACCTGCTTCCACCCGGCGCCCAGCGTGCACGTCTTGGCCAGCACCGTGGACGTGGTGCCCGAGGTGTTGTCCTTCAGCGTCACGGTGGCCCAGTCGTAGGCGACGGTGTCCGGGCAGGTCACGTTGTACCAGAACGCCAGCGTCGTCGAGCCGGTCGCCGCGGTGAACGTCTGCGCGATCGAGGAGGTGCCGCTCGGGTTCACCGAGCCGACCATCGCCGCGGAGGTGCCCGAGTGCGGGCCGCTGGTGGTGGCGGTGGCACTGCCGACGGTGGTCGTCCACCCGCTCAGCCCGTTGGTCTCGAACCCGCCGTTGGTGATGCCGCCGCCGCTGGTGCCGGTCACCGTGAAGGTGAACGACGTGTTCCCGGAGGCGTTGGTGCTGTCCTTGGCGGTCACCGTCACGGTGCTGGTGCCCGCGGTCGTCGCGGTCCCGGAGATCAGCCCCGAGGAGCTGATCGACAGCCCGGCCGGCAGCCCGGTCGCCGTGTAGGTCAGCGTCTGGCTGCTGTCCGAGTCATGACCGGTGATCTGCAGGTTCACCGCGGTGTTCACCGCGACCGACTGGTTGCCGGGGTTGGTCACGGTGACGGTGTTGCCCGCGTTCGGGTTGCTGAGCAGGCAGCCGGGCAGCGTCAGGTCGATGGCCCGCGAGGAGTTCAGGCAGGTGGTGACCCAGTACAGCTCCTGGCCGTAGCCCTGGCCCTTGGTGGCCGTGGTGGTGCCGTTGCTGTTCACCTCGCAGGGGTTGTTGAGCGTGCAGACCTGGCCGTCCTCGTTGATCGTGTTGTTGACGCCGATCACCGCGCCGGTGCCGGTGTCCACGACCGGGGAGCCGGAGCTGCCGCCGATGACCTCGCAGCCGCCGTTCATGTCGTAGCGCAGCGAGTCGTGCCAGGTCCACTGGTCCTCGCGGACCGTCCCGGCGAAGCCGTTCAGGTTGCAGGCCCAGATCCGCTTCCAGTACGCCGACGGGATCGAGATGGCCTCGGCCGAGGTCGGGTGGCTGGCCGATATCGTCATCGGCGTCGCGCCGTACTGGCTGCTGATGGCAGCGAAGGTCTTGGTGAGCTCGTAGATGGCGATGTCGGTGTTCGTCATCGTCGCGTAGAGCAGCTTGTCCGCCTGCACGGTGCCCAGTGAGCCGCCGGACGAGTTCAGCAGCGTCCCAGTACGGCTGCTGTTCACGTTCTGCAGCACCTGTCCGGCCGAGGGCTCACCGCCCTCCCAGCAGTGCCCGGCGGTGAGCATCAGAGCGCGGTCGCTGCTCTGCGAGGACGGGTAGCGGACGAGCGAGGCCGAGCAGTCGTCCAGGGCGATGGTGTTCGCCAGGGTGACGGCGGCCAGTGGCGCGGCCGCCGGCGCGTGGCCGGCGGTGGAGCTGGTGGCGGTGCCCGTGGTGCCTGCCGGGCCCGCCGAGGCGGCGGACGCGGTCAGGGCGACCGCGACGGTCACAGCCGTTGCGGCGAGCAAGGCCGCTGTTCGCTTGAGCATGGGATCTCCATGTGGCGATGGTGTGGCGATGATGTGGTGGCATGCCGATCGGTAGCCGGATCGTAGGGACGGATCGGGCGAGTGTCAACGAGTCCTGATATAAAGTGCCGCTGGCGTGCGCCTGCGCGGTTTCGACCCGTTTCGGCGAAACGATTTCGCGATCCGGCGGGAGTCGCGATCGGCCCGGGCGCGCGGCCGCCTGATCGGCATCGCGGTCGGCGCCATGGTGCGCGGCGCCTGCCGCCGGGCGCGCGCCCGCGGGCCGCGCCCCCGGCCCGGGAGCGAGCTTTCCCCTATTGGCCGCCGGGCCCCATCCGCCGATCAGTACTCTGACCAGTCGTCGGGCCCGGCCGGCCCGCTCCCGCCCCACCCTCCACAGATCGGGATCACATGGCGACGTTGTCGGGCAAGTCGGTGCTGGTGACCGGGGCCAACCGGGGAATCGGCAAGGCGGTCGTGGCCGAGCTGCTGGAGCGCGGCGTGGCCCGCGTCTACGCCGGCACCCGCCAGCCGCTCGACCATCCCGACGGTCGGGTCGTCCCGCTGACCCTGGACATCACCGACTCCGCGCAGGTCGCGGCGGCCGCCGAGACGGTGGGCCCGCTCGACCTGCTGGTCAACAACGCCGGCCTGGCGCTGCTCGGCGACGACCTGAGCGACGACGCGATGCTGGAGCAGCACATGGCCGTGAACCTGTTCGGGACGTACCGCGTCACGCAGGCGTTCCTGCCCGCGCTCCTGGAATCCCGCGGCGCGATCCTCACCATGCTGTCCACGTCCTCGTGGGCCAACATGCCGCTGCTGCCGGGGTACTCGGTCTCCAAGGCCGCCTCCTACTCGCTGACCCAAGGTTTGCGCGCGCATCTGGCGCCCCGGGGCGTGCGCGTGCACGCGGCGATCATCGGCGTCGTCGACACCGACATGACAGCACTCTTCGACATCCCGAAGGCCGCGCCGGACGACGTCGCGAGGCGCATCCTCGACGGCCTGGAGCGCGACGAGGACGAGATCTTCCCGGACGTGAACTCCGAGATGCTCGCCGAGCCCTGGCAGGGCGGCTTCCTGAAGGCGATGGAGGTCGAGTACGCGGCGCTGGTGGCCGCGCCCGCGCCCACGCCCGACGCGGCGGAGTGAGCCCAGCCGACTCGGCCGACCCGGCTGACGACGAACACCATCAGCACCCTCAGAGCAGCATCTCGGGCTCGCCGGCCTCCGCCTCCGGGCCCGCCAGCTCGGCGGCGAGCCGCTGCGCCAGCCCGGTGTTCCGGGGCTGGCCGGCGACCTCCACCGCCAGTCGCAGGGCCTTGCGCTGCCCGACCAGCACCACCGACGTCTTGGCCCGCGTGACCAGCGTGTAGAGCAGCGAGCGCCGCAGCAGCAGCCCGCCGGACTCGGTGGTGATCGGCGCCACCACGAACGGGTACTCGCTGCCCTGCGAGCGGTGGACGCTGATCGCGTACGCGTGCAGCAGGTCCTCCAGCTCGTCGAAGTCGTGGGCGACGGTCTCGTTGTCCTCGGTGAGCACGGTCAGCGTCCGGTCCTCGGGGCTGATCGCGGTGACGGTCCCGGTGGTGCCGTTGAACACTCCGGCGCGCCCCTTGAGGTAGTCGTTGCGGATCTGCGTCACCGCGTCGCCGACCCGGAACACCGTCGCGCCCGACCAGTGCTCCGGGCGGCCCTCCATCGCCGGGTTCAGCCGCTCCTGGATGCGGCGGCCGAGCTCGATCGTGCCGGTGTGGCCCTTGCGCGACGGGCACAGCACCTGGACCTGGGTGTGGTCCACGCCCTGCTTGGCCGGGATCAGGTGGGTGGCGATCTCCACCACGCGGTCGGCG
Source organism: Catenulispora yoronensis (assembly GCF_039531695.1). NCBI lineage: Bacteria > Bacillati > Actinomycetota > Actinomycetes > Catenulisporales > Catenulisporaceae > Catenulispora > Catenulispora yoronensis. Next base: position 21,312 of record NZ_BAAAQN010000056.1, on the reverse strand, counting down.
ACCGCCGCCGGGTCGTCGCAGTCCTCGAACCAGAAGCCGGGCGCGGCGTGCAGCACCGGCGGGCGGCCCTGGCGGATCAGGTGCGCGTTGGTGGTGATGGAGCTGCCGGCGGCCTGGCGGAAGACGTGGGTCAGCCGGGTGTGCGGGACCCCGGGCACCCGCAGCAGGTCGGCCAGCACCCGCCCGGCGCCGATCGAGGGCAGCTGGTCCTCGTCGCCGACCAGCAGCAGGTGGCTGCCCGGGACCAGGCGGGAGGCGAGCTTGGCGGCCAGCGACACGTCCAGCATCGACGCCTCGTCCACCACGATCAGGTCGGCGTAGAGCGGGTCGTCGTCGAACAGGGCGCCGCTGTCCAGGCCGTCCTTCTTGTCGGCGACCAGGCGGTGCACGGTCATCGCCGGGCGGCCGGTGAGCTGGGCCAGGCGCTTGGCCGCCTTGCCGGTCGGGGCGGCCAGCGTGACCTTGCCGCCGCCGGCGCGGACCAGCGCGGCGATGGTGTCGACGGTGCGGGACTTGCCGCAGCCGGGGCCGCCGGTGAGGACGGAGACGGTGTGGGTGAGGGCCATGCGGACGGCCGCGAGCTGCTGGGGGTGCAGCCCCTCCGCCGCCTCCCCCTCCTCCGCCCGCTCTGCCTGCTCCTCCCGCTCTGCCTGCTCCTCCCGCTCCGCCGCCTCCAGCGCGTCCATCCGCCGGAGCACCGCCTTCGGCAGATCCGACGCGGCCTGCGCCAACGCGCCCAACGCTTCGGCGACCCGCCGCTCGCGGTCCCACATCCGCCGCTCGTACACGGCCTGCCCGGCGCCGATCCCGGTGTCGATGACGATCCGCCGCTGCTCGGCCAGCGCGTCGACGGCCTGGCGCACCAGCAGCTGGTCCTGGCCGAGCAGCGCGACGGCGGCGGCCAGCAGCGAGGCGTAGGGCAGATAGCAGTGCCCGGAGACGGCGGCGGCGGCGTCCAGCCGGTCCAGCACCGCCGCGCGGGCCCGCACCGGCGAGTCCTCCGGAATGCCGGAGGCCATCGCGATCTTGTCGGCGGTCGTGAACCCGATGCCCCGCACCGCCTCGATCAGCCGGTACGGATCCCCGGTGACGATCTCCGCCGAGGAGTCCCCGAACTCGCCGTAGATCTTCACCGCGTAGCTCGGTCCGATGCCATAGCCCTGCAACAGCACCATCAGCTCGCGCACCTGCTTGTGGGCGATCCAGGAGTCGACGATCAGATCCTTGCGGCCCGGCCCGATGAGGTTCACTTCCAGCAGCCGCTCCGGCGTCTCGTCGATGACCTCCAGCGTCCGCGCCCCGAAGGCGTCCACGATCGCCGCCGCCAGCTTCGGCCCGATCCCGCGCACGATGCCCGAGGCCAGATACAGCCGGATCGCCCGCACCCCGGACGGCGCGGTCGGCTCGCAGACGTCGACCGCCAGCTGGTCGCCGTACTTGGCATGCGTGACCCACGCGCCGCGCACCCGCACTGTCTCGCCGGGCTGCACCCCCGACAGGGGCCGTCCGGAGACGATCAGCTCGGTGCCGTCGGTGCCGGTCACGCGCGCGACGGTGTAGCCGTCCGGGCGCACGGCGATGAGCCGGTCGACCGAGCATTCCAGCCATTCCGGCTCGTCCGGCACCGGCAGCCCTCCTCCGTGTACCACGTCACGCCACGTCCGACGGTAGCAAGGCGGACCCACGGACCGGCCGCCGGGCGGCCCCGACCCGCCCGGCGGCGGCGCGTTCCGAGCCGTCCATGAGCGATCGGCGCGCTCCGTGCATCAGAATGCACGTATGGGCGAGAGCTATGACCGGCTGGCGGCGATGATCGTCAAGGCCCGGGAGGCCAGGGGATGGACGCAGTCCGACCTGGCCGGCCTGGCCTACGTCACCGACACGGTGATAGCGAAGGTGGAGGCCGGGCGGCCGCCGAACCTGGTGGCGCTGCGGGCCGTGGAACAGGCGCTGGGCTGGCTGCCGGGCATGTTCGACTTCGTCCTGGGGCCGGACGCGGGGTCGTTGCCGGAGCCGGTGTCCGCCGAGGGCGCCGACGCCGAGGACGACGGATCCTCGGAGTTGCGCGAGCTCACCGCGGACAGCTCCATCGAGTGGGCCTGAGGGCGCCGGGCAAGGCCGGGCAAAGGCCGGGCAAAGCCTGGGCAAGGTGGTCCTGACGGCAGGCGCCGACTTCCAGGAAGTGATGTCCGTTGCCCGAATACCGGCTAGATTACTAAGGACCCTGAGCGTCACCCCGGGTCACGACACTGAACTTACTCACCCAAGCTCCGGTGGAATGGCGCTTCGCGGAGGGCGGATCTGGATGCAGACACGGTCGGCGCAGCCTCCGCAGGCGTTCCATCCGGCCCGGATCGGGCCGTACGAGGTGCTGCGCCGGCTCGGCGCGGGCGCGATGGGCGAGGTGTACCTGGCCCGGTCGGCGACCTCCCGGCTGGTGGCGGTCAAGACCATCCGCGCCGGACTGGCCGAGCACCCCGGCTACCGGCGCCGGTTCGCGCACGAGGTGGACGCCGCCAAGCGGGTCAGCGGCGCCTTCACGGCCGCCGTCGTCGGCGCCGACGCGCACGGCGACCTGCCCTGGCTGGCCACGGTCTACGTGCCCGCGCCGTCGCTGGAGGAGCTGGTGGCGGCCTGCGGGCCGATGGAGGTCGCGGCGGTGCGCTGGCTGGCCGCCGGCTGCGCCGAGGCCCTGGAGTGCGTGCACCGGGCCGGCCTGGTGCACCGGGACTTCAAGCCGGCCAACGTCCTGGTCACCGCGGACGGCCCCCGGGTCATCGACTTCGGCCTGGCCCGCTCCGACGGGCTGCCGCAGGGCACCGTCGCCGGGATGGTCCTGGGCACCCTGCTCTACATGGCGCCGGAGCAGGCCAACGGCGACCCCGCCGCCGGGGCGCCCGCCGACGTGTTCGCGCTGGGCGCGACCCTGTACTACGCGGCCACCGGCAACGCCCTGTACCAGGAGACGAAGGCGATCGGGCCGGTCCTGCAGATGATGCGGGAACCCCCGGACTTGTCGGCGGTCCCGGAGGAGCTGCGCGGCCTGCTGGGCGCCTGCCTGGCGCTGCGCCCGTCCGACCGGCCGACGCCGGCCGGGCTGATCGCGGCCCTGTCGCCGCACCTGTCCGCCGACCAGACCGCGCTGCCCCTGCCCGCGCCGGTCCTGGAGTACATCGAGGACTACCGCAGGGAGCAGATGGAGCTGCTGCGCAAGCCCCGGTCGCGGCCGGACGCCGACACCGTCGTGGTGGGCCAGGGCGTCGACGCCGACGAGGCCGGCTTCCCCCGCGCCGACGGCGAGGCCGCGGCGGACGGGGCCGAGGACGGCGCCGACGACCCGCGTCCCCGCCACCCCTCGCTGCTGCCGGTCCGCGCGCTGTCGCCGCGCAGCCGCGCCAAGAGCCGCGCCCGCGCCCGAACCCGCGGCCGAGCCCGCCGCCGGCGGCACTGGGCCACCGGCCCGGCCGTGGTCGCCGTCGGCGTCACCCTGGCCCTGGCCGCGGCCGGCATCGGCGCGGTGCTGCTGGTCGGCGCGGTCCGGGTCGGCGGCACCGACCACGCCCGGCTCACCGCCGCCGGCCCGATCAGCCCGGGGACCGGCTCCGCGACCGGTCCGGCGGGCCCGGCCACGGTCGCCCAGGCCCGGGCCCGGCAGGCCGCGCCGCCGCCGTCCCAGGCCGCCCCGCCGCCCGCCGGCCCGCCCCCGACGGACTCGCCCCCGCCCGGCAGCAACCGGGGCTCCGTGGTCCCGAACCCGCCGCCCCCGCAGAACGGCGACGGCCAGGGCCCGCCGCCGCAGGGGCCGCCGCCCGGCGCGGCCACCGAGGTCAACGGCGTCCGCCTCGGCGTCCGGCCACCCTTCGGCGACCCGACCACCACCTTCGTCCTCAACGGCCACGGCTGGCCGTCCGGCGCCCACATCACCGTGACGATCGTGGAGGCCCCCTCGGTCCCCGCGGTCGAGACCGTCGCCGACGGCGGCGGCGACTTCAGCGTCGCGGTCAACCAGGGCGCCGGCGCCGTGACGCTGGCCGACGGCCGCTATCACGTGCGGGCCTCGTCGAGCGCGACGACCGAGACGGTGTCGTTCGTGGTGGGTCCGCCGCTGACGCCGTGAGGGGCGCCGGTCCCGATCAGCCGCCCCCGATCTCGCCCATGATCAGCCGCCCCCGATCTCGCCCATGATCTCGCCCAGCAGGGTGCGACGCAGCTGCCCGACGACGTCCACCGACTCGGCGGCCAGCGCCAGCCGGCGGCCGATCAGCTCGTCCGCCTGCCGCGCCGCCAGCTGCACCTCGCGCGGCGGCAGCACGACCTGGAGCTCGCCGAGCACCGCCGTGGTGATCGACACCAGCTTGGTCACGCCCTGGGCCTGGTCGGTCAGCCAGTCGCCGACGTCCGGCCGCCCCAGGTACGCCGCGAGGTAGCCGGGCTCGACGACGTTGCCGCAGCGGATGCGGAAGCAGCCGGTGCCGAACAGCCAGCCGTCCTGCTCGGGACGCACCAGCGCCCGCCGGCCCATCTCGCCCCGGCGGGCCAGGACGATGTCGCCGGTGCGCAGCCGGAAGCTGTCCAGCCGGCGCGCGGTCTCCTCGGCGACGTATTTGACGCGGTCGGTGCACAGGACGTTGTCGCCGATGTCCTGGGGCATGACGACCGGAACACCGGTGGCGGTGTACATGGCGCCGGTGAGCGCGGTGCCCGAGGGGCCGCCGCGAATGGGCTTGTCGGGCCGGTCGGTGGGGCGGTCGGTGGCCTCCGACAGCAGCGTCGCCAGCCGGACGATCCGCCAGGACGAGGGGACCTTGCCGCCGAAGGGGTCGTCCTGGCGGGGCCCCGAGGTGTGCAGGCCCTGCCAGGACGAGGCGGCGCCGGAGATGAGCGCGTCCAGGCCCCTGGTCTCCTCCGCGATCTCCTCGTGGCGCCGCAGCAGGACCTCGGCCCTGGGCGGGGCGAGGGCGGCCGGGCCGCGCGCGACGTGCCGTCCGGGGGTGAGGACGAACCCGGACTTGTCCAACTCCTCGAAGGAGACCGACCCGGCCTGCACCCGCTGGTCCTTCCGGTGGTCGTCGACCCGCGCGGAAGTCCGCCATTTCATCAGCGCGTCGATGATGGCGGCGATTTCCTCTTTGGCGAGTTCGCGATCTCCGCGCGCTTTCCTGGTGCCGGCCCGGGTCGCGTCGATGAGGAGCACCTGACGCCGCCCCGCGGGATGTTTGCGATTCTTTGCCAGCACCCACATATGCGGCGCGACGTCGGTTCCGGGAAAGAGCTGAGGCGGAAGGGCGATCACCGCCTCGACGAGATCCTTTTCGAGCAGCCGGCCGCGGTGGGCGGCCTCGCGCGCCGATCCGGCCGCCGTGGCCGGCAGGACGATCACGGCGCGGCCGCCGTCGGCCAGCACGGCCAGCGCCCGGTGCAGCCATCCGAAGGCGCCTTCGGCGGCGGCGCCGGCCCGGTGGGACGACGGGTTGAACGGCGGATTGGAGAGCACGAAGTCGAACTCCGGGTACGACAGCGCCGTCTCCGGCCGCAGGACCTTGGCGACCTGGCCCTGCAGGTACATCGCCGACGAGGCCAGGGCCCAGGCGGTGGTGTTCAGGGCCTGGCCCACGACGGACTTCAGCCGGTCGTTCCCGCGCGCGGCCGCCGCCAGGATCCCCCCGCTGCCGCAGGCCGGGTCGTGGACCGTGCTGCCGAAGCCGGGCTGGACCAGCGTCACCATCAGGTCGGCGACGACGCGCGGGGTGTGGAACTCCCCGGTGCGCAGCTCACCGCCGCGCGCCAGGTCCACGAGCACGGCTTCGAAGACGTCCACGAAGCGCTCGGGGGAGTGGCGGTCGATGGCCCTGACGACCGCGGCCAGCCACGGCATGTCCGCGCTGAACCGCGCCGCCTTGGCCAGCTCAGGGGCCTGGCGGTGCAGCAGCTCCTCCAGCGCGCCGGCCAGGACGCGCTGGTCGACCGCCACCTTCTTCACCGTCTGCCAGTCGCTCCGGGACGGCGCGTGGGACCACGCGGTCCACCGCAGCACCATGATCGCCGCGATGGCCGGCAGGTCCCGGTTGGCGTCGCCCTGGCGGGCGTTCGTCCGGTACGCGGCCAGGACGTCCCTGGCCACGTCCTCGATCGTGGGCTGCTCCGGCATCGGCCCGGCTCCGTTCACCGCGCGCGCAGCGCCGCCGCGACGGCGAACGCGGCGACGGCCACCGGGACCGCGAGCGCGGCGAGGCGGACCGTGCGCCCGTTGTCGTTGATGGCGAATTTCAGGAGGTCGGCCAGATACTTCATGGTGGTCCCACTTCTGTCGGCGCTGCGAGAGTCGGGCTCGCAGCGACACTGCGACATTTCTCAGAGGCATTCGTTAGAGCGGGCACTTTGGTGTGCTTGAATGACGGATACCGTAACAGCGCTCAGTCGCTCTCGCGGCGCAACGGTCGAAGCGCGGAGAAATCGCAGAAGTGCTGCGACCAAAGAGATACTGGTCAGTGCGAACCAGCCCACGACGACAGCCTGCCGGTCTCGGCGACCCTGCGATTCCGCCGCGGGCGATGCGGGCGGGAGCATGGTCTGATCAGACCGCTGATATCTGGTGCTGTGTTGTGCTCAGCCACAGGTCCTGGCGGTTATGGCGATCTTGGCGCTCGTCGTGCTCGGCGGTCCTGGCGCTCATGGCGCTCGTCGTGCTCATGCGGCGCCCGCCGTGCCCGCCGTGCCCGCGCTACTACCCCTGCTACTGCCCCTGCTTCTGCCGCGCGACCGACAGGGCCTGCTGATCGGCCAGCGCGATGGCCAGCTCGCCGGCCGCGTTGGGGTGCAGCGGCGCGCGGTCCTTCGGCCCCTGCACGAACGACTCCGCGCTGCACAGCGTGTGCCCCGAGAACGACGGGCGCACCGACAGGAAGCCCGCCGCGTCGGCGCCCTGCCGCAGCGCGTCGTTGAGCTGGTCCAGGTGGTTCTGGAGCGTCTTGACCTTGGCCGGGTCGGCGCCCTGGCGTCCCAGGCAGCCGATGTCCGACCCGAACGGGTCGTAGTACTGGTTCACGATCACGGTCGGATGGTTCGGCAGCGCCGCGAGCTGGGTGAGCAGATCGCGGTAGTCCAGCACGAACTGGGCCATCTGCTGCTGGATGTAGGCGTCGGTGGCGCGGTCGTCGCAGCTCGGGCTGACCGCGCACAGCTTGGTCAGGTCCACCCAGTGCAGGTCGTCGGCGCCGATGCTGACCATCACCACCAGCGCCTTCGGCGCGCGCTCCAGCTGGGCGATCTGCGGCTGGGCGGTGAGGCCGCCGGACTCCTGGGGGCCGAGCAGCCCGGTGCGGATGGTCGCGCCGGAGCAGGCGAGATTGAGCACCCGCCAGGCGTTCACCGCCGCCAGCTGCTCGGCGTAGGAGTCGGCGCTGCGGCCGCAGGCCTGGTCCAGGGCGTCGGGCCGGGCCAGCGGCCGGTTGCCGATCCCGGCCGCCGTGGAGTCGCCGACCACGACCGCCTCGACGTCGCCCAGCGAGGGGCCGACGGCCGGCGAGCCGGGCGTGGAGACGCTGTGTCCGACCAGGTCGGACAGGGAGTGGACGTTCCGCAGGGCGTCCGGCGTCCCGGAGGCCAGCAGGCTGAAGCCCACGAGGTTGACCACCGTCATCGCGACCGTGCCGCTCGCCAGCACCGCCGCCGTCCGGCGCAGCGAGTAGCGGCGCAGCCCGGTCACCGCGGCCAGCACCAGCACCACCACGCCGGCCGACACCGCGCCCTCCCAGAGCGCGTACCGCAGCCACCCGGCGGCCAGCTGGCGGCCCATGGTGCCGGCGCCGCCGTGCTCGTCGGAGCCCAGCAGCTGCGCCAGCTCGGCGTTGGCGGTGATGTGGGTCAACCGCAGCCGCGGCCGGACCGGGCCCGGGAAGCTCGGCTCGGTGGAGATCGTCTGCCCGAACAGATCGAGCTCGCCCGGCCCGGAGAGCCCCCACCCCGGCGACGCCGCGCCCACCTCGACGGTCTGTCCCCCGGTGCTCACCGACTGCAACGGCGTGATGCGCACCGCGGTCCACAGCGCACCCATCAGCAACGCGACCGCGATCACGGGGACCACGAGGGCTTCCGCCCCCCGACGCCAGGACAGGAGCGTCGGACGCCGGCTGGTGATGGTCGTGAATCGGGCCGAGGACATGGGAGAGGCATACCCGCGTATTCGTGAGGCTCACGGTGATGATGGAGTCGGTGCTGCGTTCAGCCTTCGAAAACGAACCCGGCCAGGGGCAGATGCACCTTCCATCCGAGTGATTCGTACAGGGCGCGGCCCTCGATGGTCGCTCCGAGGACGGCGCTGTGCGCGCCGGCTGCGAAGGCTTCGTTTTGCAGGGTCCGCATGACGGCGCTTCCCAGGCCTTTGCGCTGGTGGGCGGGGTCGGTGGAGATCTGGTCGATGGTTACGGTGGCGCCGTTGGGGCTGTGGTGGCTGTGTCGGCTGTCGTGCCCGGCGTTGTTGTCGCGGTTGTCGCGGTTGTCGCGGTTGTCGCTGTTGCCGTGCCCGGCGTGCCCGTACTGCCCGGCGGCGGCGAGCGACCCGTCGGCGGCCAGGATCCGGACGCGGGTCACGCCGTCCGCCGTCCCGGTCGCCGCCGTGTAGCCGTCGGGCAGGCGGACGTCGCTCGGCGACAGGTCGACGGCCATGATCCAGCCCGGCGCGTCGTCCCGCCAGGCCGGCGTCAGGAACGGCCGGACGTCCTCGGGCTCGACGAACGTCTTCAACCACGTCGCCGGCTCGGACACGGCTGCCGCCAGCGAACGCACCACGGCTTCGCCGGGTTCGAACACGACATGCCGCACCACCTGCCGCGGCTGCCCGACGTCGACGCGCAGGCCCCACTCCGTCGGCACGGGCCGCGGCGTCCCCCGGGACACCACCCAGCCCCGCACCCACGCCGCGGCCAGCTCGGTCTCGACCTTGTCCACGACCCCTCCACTGTAATGAGCGAAATTACCTATCGCACATTACTAGAGCGTGCCCTCCGCATGGCTGCCCAGCAGGCTCATCACGGCGTCATACGCCTGCTTCGCCCCGGTGTGGATCTCCTCGCCCTGCCGGCGGTAGTCGGCGAGCACCTCGACGGCGTCGCCCAGCCGGTCCGACGCGATCTGCCGCTGCTCCTCCACCCGGCGGCGGTTCGCCTCCGCCTGCCGACGGCCGCTGCCGGGCGAGTCGGCCTCGACGGCGCGCTGGATGTCGGCGTGGACGGTGGCGAGGGTCTGCGCGAGCGGGGTGGCGTGGTCCAGGACGATCGGAGGCTGCCAGGGGATGGAGACGGTGAGGGTGGTGGGCAGTTCGGTGGTGCGGGCGAGGAGGGCGTCGGCGAGCGTCGCCAGCGGGCGGGCCAGGGCATTCAGAGCCGTGGTGCGTCGGCCGGCCGCCGCCTCGGCGGTGTCGAACAGGTCGGCAAGGAGAACGCCGGCCGGGAGGCCCACGCTCATGGTCCAGACAACGGGCTGCGGGGAGTCGTCGCGCAGCGCTGACCGGCGCGCGCGGGCTTCCAGCTCCGCAGCCCTGCGCAGAAGCTCGATCTCCGGAGTGCTTCCCTCTTCCACGAGGGCGGTGATGAGCGTTTCGAGCGATGGGTTCGGGGCGGGCGTGTCGTGGTCCTGAGCTGCCGCGTCGGCCGTTGGTCGCGGCGGCGTGCCGTTGAGCGCGTCGTACAGCGTCGCCAAGCTCCGGCCGGCAACAGCGGCATCGCGGAGGGAGTCCTCAACGGCCTTCGAGCGGAGGTTGCGAATGCGAGGGTCGTCGGCCTGGCGGGGGAGCGGGTCGGATCCGCCACCGAGCGCATCGAGCGCCTTCTCCAACTCCCCCGACTCGACCGACGCCGTCAGCCCGCCAAGCCATTCGCTCAACACCGCGCGCCCTGCCGGCCCATACGCGCCCGCGCCATAGGCGAGCCAGAGGCAGCGCGTCGCAAGGGTCAACTCCGCGGCGTCAGCCACCTTGGGCAACGCCACCCTGAGCCAGGGCTCTGCCTCTGCGCCAGCTCCGCGCGCGCCGAGAACCGCGACCAGGAAGACAGCGGTGCGATAGGCATCACGCCGCGTCGCCTCCGCGAGAAGCTCCGCCGCGGTGCTGTCCTGGACGCCCTCGCCATAACCGTCGCCCTCGCCCCCGCCCCCGCCCCCGCCGAGCAGCGCGATCAGCCCCCGAACCGCCGCCGGCAACCAGTACCCCGGCACATCAGCCACCCCACCCACCGCCGGCACCGCTCCACCCCGCCCGCTCAAAGCCCCAAGATGCGCCCGCACAAAACCCCGCACCGCGGCAGCCGACCAATACTGCTCACACTCACGCCGCAACGCAGCCGCATCCAGAAAAGCATCAAAAGCCTGCGACAACCCCTCCACCCGCGCCGCCAAAGCATTGATCCGCCCATCCGTGGTCCGAATCTGCCCCGCCAACCGCGCATCAGCATCAGCCGCAGCACTCGTCGCCGCCTCCGTAGCCCGCCGCACATACGCGTCCTCGGACTCAAAGTATCCCCGCCGCCCCGTCATACCCGTCCCCTTCGCCGATCGTGCCACCGCGTCCGTTCGTACGTTTATCAATCTGCCACGAACGGGGGAGGGCCCGTCCCCGGAGGGGGGTCTTATGATCAGCGTTACGTCGGGGACGGCTACGACTACCTCCGGCTTCTGCCAGGAGTGCTCTGCGATGAGGAGCGCGTGCCCGATCGGCGTCCGGTAGGGCAGGGTTCTCGCATAACCGCTGGTGAGGGGGGTGGTGTCGCTGGACTGCCTTTCGGGACCGCTACCCCCGTGGTCGGGGTCCCTAACCTCACCCACCCCCCTTCGTCGCGTACGCCAGCAGGCTGTCAGTCCGACTGTGCCGACGCTATCGGCCTGGTCCGACAGCAACTTGCGACCGTGGAGCAGTTGAGGGCTCCATAGGGCGTCTCCGAGCGGAGTCGGACGCCGGACTGATCGAGGAGGAGGCGGACTACGTAAGTCGCCTTCAGAAGCTCACGGCGCGGAAGCGTAGTCTGGCGATGCTGCCTCAGCGCGCGGACTCATGGGAGGAACGGCCGTCCGGCAAGACCTGGGGTCAGTGGTGGGCGGAGACCGACGATCCGCAGGCGCGCCGGGAACTACTGGTAGACGCCGGGGTGCGCGCCGAGGTCGGGACGTCGCTGGGCAGGAGCCAGGCCGGCCCGCTGAACCTCTTATTTCCGAAGCATCGCCTCGTTGACGCCGAGGTACCCGTGTTCTCGCCTGATGACCCGCAGTGGCACGTCTTCGACCTTGTGGCGTTCCGCGCGTCCCTAAGGGCCGTGGTAGCGCTGTGTCGGTCCTCCTTGAGTCCCCGTTAGCCGGTCGGCTGGCGGGGGCTTTCGCCGTTGCCGAGGAAGATGAGCACAGAACCTTAGCTGCCACGACGGCTGTTCCCCTTCTGACCGCGATTCCGTGGCAGACCGACACCCGTTCGTCTGCGTCGAACTCCAGCGGTACGCCGTGGTCCTCTATGACGAGGATGCGGGTCCGGCCGTTCGCGGTGGCCGACCCGATGACCTCAACCCACACGCCGGAACTCCAGTCGAAGACGAAGGCTCCAAGGGGCACTGATGGCGCCGGTAGCGTTACTCGGTCAGCGGGGAGGTTCATGCAGGCTCGCAGTCCGAGACCTTGACCCACTCCTCAACCCCGCCCAAGGGCGGCCGGAGGATGGCGCGGCCGTCCGCGAGGTAGCCGAGGACTTCGTACTCACGTCCGTTGAACCGAACGCGGGAACGAGCTGCGGTCACGGACTTCGCCGGCTGGAGGTTTGCTGCTGTGTCGGTCATGCCACTTAGCGTGATCTGACCCGAGTACGCTTCCCAATAGGCAGAGGTTTTCAGAGGTTTTCATCTTCCCGAGGTCAGGGGATGCCGGATCAGAACCCTGTGAGTGCAGAGGACCTGATGGCTGCTCGCGAGGCAGCCGGTATCAGCCTGTCTACCATGGCTGTGCGGTCGCACTTCACCCTTGGGCATCTGAGTAACGTTGAGGCTGGCAGACGCAGGCCAACGGCAGCCGTGATTGCTGCCTACGAACGGGAGACAGGCGGACCGGTGCAACGCAGATCGTTCCTGGCGCTGCCTTCCCTGGTGCTACTCCCAGACGTACCCGTTCCTCATGCTGAGTCCGGTCGGATCGGTCCGAGCACTATCACTCGTCTGAACGAGCGGACCGCGAGACTCCGTCAGATGGACAACTACCTCGGCGGAGCCGACACCTACCGCATGTTCCTTGCGGAACTGGAGTCCTCACGTCTGTTGGCCAGGACCGCGACCTATGACGAGCCGACCGGGAAGGCTCTGGGGTCACTCATCGCCGAGCAGGCGCAGCAAGCTGGCTGGTCTGCATTCGACGCGGGATGGCAGGCCCAGGCGCGGGAGCTGTACGCCTTCAGCAGAGGGACAGCGACGGAGGTCGGGGACGAAGCGCTCACCGGGAACGCTCTGGCGTTCTTGGCCTACGGTGCGGAGACGGATGCTGTCGCAACGGCTTCAGCAGCCGTGGAGCATGCGACCCCTGGAGTGCCGGCCACGGTGCGGGCTCTCCTGCTTGAGCGTCTGGCATGGGCTCACGCGGTTGCCGGGGAAGCGACCGAGACGCAGCGGGTTCTAAACGCGGCTCAGGAGGCCCTTGGCCGTGACGACGGCTCACCCGTCCCGGATTGGGCGGCATGGGCCGACGGCACAGAGCTTCAGATCATGACCGGCCGGTGCTGGGCTCAGCTCAGGCAGCCCAAGCGGGCCGTTCCTGTCCTGGAGGACGTCCTGAGCGGGTTCCCCAACGCCTATGGCAGAGACAAGGCGCTGTACCTGACATGGCTTGCCGAGGCGTACCGCGACGCTGGAGAGCCCGACCAGGCCGTTACCGTGCTGGGGAAGGCTCGTTCCCTGTCGGCTGAAGTGGCATCCGTCCGGCCGCGTCAGCGCATCGAAGAGGTAGCGGCAACCTTGATCAGGCGGTAGCAGTGACCGTGGTGGAGATCCACTCGCCGTAGTGCTTGGACACGGCAACGAAGGGAACCGCCACGACTTCGGGTTTCTGCCACGAGTGTTCCGCGACCAAGAGCGCTTCCAAGTCAGGGAAGCGGTCAACCGCGGTCTTCAAGATGAGCTGCCACTCTTCACCCTCGCCGAGTTCGCCGAGGTGCCAGAAGACGGAGCCAACCGGGCCGATGATCTGAGCCCCGGCCGCTAGCCGAGCGGCTACAGCCGACTTCCCAAGCCGTACAGCTTCCTCGCGGGTCTCGGTCGCCGTGGTTACCTGCACGTAGTCCGTCATGTGTCACGAGGGTAGCGCCCAGCTTAGGTGCTGTCCGAGTGCGCGTCATCATTCGCCATTTGCAGGGCCTCAAATGGCTGTACCTCAATATCGGCACCCAGTATCGCTTGCGGCTCGGCGTCGCCTCCGACCATCATGCAGTGTCTGCGACGGCCCCCGACGATTAGCCCGTACTGGGCAATCTCCAGGATGCCGCTGGTCAAACCTTTGATAGCGTCGCGCTTCGCCGAATGCGAGACGCCGACCCCGCCAACTACGTCGGTCCAGTCCGTAACGGAGTCGAGGAAGCCGGCGACAGCATCAGCCGCCTCCTCTGGCAGGCCACGGGGCCAGGCCGGGTAAATGACGAGGGTCCCATCAATAAGCGCCCACAGCCCCTCGCCGCTGGTGAACAGCTCAAGCTTCTCACTCAAGGGCTTCGTCGGGTCGGTGATAAACCTGGCCGGGCCTGCCCGCAGGTCCATGTCTTTCACCCACTTTTCGTGCTGGGTCTTGATGCTGCGGAGTCGGTCGCTCGTGAAGTGGTTGACCTGGTCATCGATCTGCTTGTGATGCTTGCTGCACAGCAAGATCAGATTCTCGTAGCCGTCAACGTCAGGGACAACTTCGCTGCCTCTGGGGCCGTTGGCCGACCTGCCAACGATGTGAGCCTCTTCGCCGAACACCGATGGATCATCGGCTGATTGTTCCTCGGTGGCGAGCATCTGACGGCACATGGAGCAGCGACCAGCAGCCCTCACCCAAAGGATCTTCCGAGTGCGGTCGGAAATCGTCACGAGACCACATTATCGGTTCGGGCACGAAGGAGCCGGGCATGCGAAAGGGCCGCCCGAAAGCGGCCCTGACCTGCTGCTACGCTACTTACGAACCCATCCCGATCCACTGCCCGCCCGTGACGTTCAGCACCTGCCCCGAAACGTAGTTCGACCACGGCGAGCACAGGAAGAACACCCCTCCCGCCGCCTCCTCCGGGGTCCCCGGCCGGCCCAGCGGGATCAGGAACGACGTCGCGCCGACCATCGCCTCCGGGATGCCCAGCTGTACGGTCTCGCCGCCGATGGTCATCGTGTTGTCGTCGGTCTTCGCGGCGGTGAGGCGGGTTTCGATGTGGCCGAAGGCCACCGCGTTGACGTTGACCTTGAACTGGCCCCATTCCTTGGCCAGGGTCTTGGTCAGGCCGACGACGGCGGACTTCGCCGCGGAGTAGTTGGCTTGGCCGGCGTTGCCCATGGTGCCGGAGACCGAGCTGATGTTGACGATCTTGCGGAAGACCTCGAGGCCTTGGTCGCGTTCCTGCTTCGCCGGGTCGCGGAAGTACGGGGCGGCGGCGCGGATGGTGCGGAACGGGACGACGGTGTGGATGTCGAGCATGCGCTGGAACCAGTCGTCGGTCATCAGGTGGATCGGGCGGTCCAGGGTGTAGCCGGCGTTGTTGACCAGGATGTCGATCTTGCCGAAGCTGTCGGCGGCCTTGGCGACCAGGGCCTCCGGGACGCCTTCGGCGGTCAGGTCGCCGCCGAAGACCGCGGTGTCGGTGCCGTGCGCCTTGGCGATCTCGGCCGCGGTCTCGGCCGCGACGTCCGCGTCCAGGTCGTTGATCAGGACGCTGGCACCCTGCGAGGCCAACAGGTCGGCGGTGGCCCGCCCGATGCCGCGCGCCGATCCGGTGACGATCGCGACCTTGCCGTCCAGGACTCCCATGCTGCTCCTAGGCTCTTTCGTGAGTGGTTGTGTGCGCGGTGAAGCGGTGAAGCGGTGAAGCGGGTGAAGCGCCGAAGGGCTGAATGGGTGACGGATCCTCCGAGTCAGGACCCTCCGAGTCAGGACCCACGAGTCAAGACCCGTAGACCGCCAGCCCGTCCTTGATCACCACCACGTCCCCCTCCGACGTGGTCTCGAACCCGAACGCGCGGTCGCCGCCGCCCTCGATCCGCCACACCCGGGTGGCGATGTCCCGCCCCGGCCGCACCGGCTTGGCGAAACGTACCGCCAGCCGCTTCAGGGTGCGAGGGTCGGCGTCCGCGACGCCGGTCACGGCGTGCGAGGCGAACGCCATCGTGCACAGCCCGTGGTTGATGATCCCCGGCAGGCCCACCGCGCGGGCGAAGTCCTCGTCCAGGTGGATCGGGTTGTGGTCCCCGGACGGCTCGGCGTAGCGGACCGGCTGGTCGGCGTCGACGTGCTGCTTGGCCTCGCCCGCCGGCTCGCCGGCGCGGACCGCCTCGGGCAGCGCGTGCCCGGGGGCCTGCTCGCCGGCCGGCTCCTGGTCCCGCGCCCCGCGGAAGAACGTGGACATCCACTGCTCGTTCACCGGCTCGCCGTCGGCGGTGCTGGTCAGCGACTTCACCGCGACCACGACGCCGGCCGAGGTCTGCCGCACGCCCACCGGCGCCGAGCGGGTCACCAGCTCCATCCCGGCGGTGATCGGCCGGTGGTAGACGAAGTCCTGCTCGCCGTGCACGAGCATCATCAGCAGCTCGGCCGGGGCCACCGCCAGCACCGCCTCGGCGCCGGACTCGAAGGCCGGCACCACGGCGAACACCGGCGGGGCCAGCTCGCCGGCGGCGTGCTCGGCGATCGGGTCGTTGGTCGCCGCGGCGTAGGCGGCGATCCGGTCCCGCTCGACGGTGAAGTGCTTCGGCTCGGTCCAGACGCCGAGCGCCTCCAGGTTGAAGCTCATTTCCGTTGCCCCCTTGCGGACGCCGCGTCGGCGGAGAACACTGTGACGCAACTGAACGTACCGTAGAACGACGTAACGTTCCAGAGGCCCTACGAGGGGAAAACCGCCATGACTGAGACGCCCGGGCTGCCCGTGGAACTGGCCGGCGCCGACCCGAACGCGCTGGCCGGCATGGTCGGCCAGTTGTCCGACGCCGAACTGCGCGAGGTGCTCGCCGACGGGAGCCTGCGCGGCCAGGTGCTCGACGAGATCTTCCGCCGGATGGGCGACCACTTCCGCGCCGACAAGGCCAAGGGCCAGACCGTCGCGGTGCACTTCGTGATCACCGGCGCCCCGGACGGCGGCAAGGACACCTACCAGGCCTTCATCAAGGACGGCGTCTGCACCACCTCCAAGGAGCTCACCGAGCACCCGCGGGCGACCATCACCGCCGATGGCGTGCCGTTCCTGCGCCTGGTCACCGGCGGTTCCGGCGGCGTGGAGCTGTTCCTGAAGGGCAAGCTGAAGGTCGGGGGCGACATGATGTTCGCCGCGTCCGTGGCGGGGTGGTTCGCGATTCCGGGCGGCAAGTAGCCGATCATGGAACGGACGCGGCGTGCGGACGGCCTCGGGGGGTCGTCCGCACGCCGTTCCGCGCCACGAGCGCGGCGGCCGAGCCATCCGCCGACCCCACCGCCGAGCCCCCCACCGACCCCACCGCCTCACCGATCCGCCGGCTTGATATTCGCGTTGTGCCGGAACACGTTCTCCGGGTCGTACCGCGCCTTGATCTTCGCCAGCCGCTGATACTTCTCCGGCCCGTACGCCGCCACGATCCGCTCCTGGTCCGGCTCGACCATGAAGTTCACGTAGCTGCCCTCGTCCCGGGCGAACGGCCGCAGCGCCGACCAGTACTCCTGCGCCCACGCCGTGTCCGCGCCCAACAAGTCCGGCGTCGGCGCCACGCACGCCAGGTTCACCGTGTACGCCGGCCGCCGCGACCCGCCGAACGCGGTCGCGTCGTCCGGGACCGCCGAGAAGGCGCCGTCCATGCGGAACACCGGGGCGAACGACATCGGCGAGTTCTTCCGGGCCGAGAACTCGGCCATCACCTCGATCGCGCCCTCGGTCATGTCGTTCAGATACAGAGCCCGCTCGTAGGCCAGGATTCCGGGCGGCGCGGCGTCGTCGAGCATCGACTGCAACGCCGTGTACGGCATCGGCGAGACGAAGTCGAACAGCGGGGGCAGCTTCGACCGCGCCGCGTCCACCACCGCCGCGTGCTCCTCGGCGGCGCCGAACCCGGCCAGCAGCAGCGCGTGGCCCGGCGCCAGGTGGTGCTGCTCCGGCACGAACGGCGCCGGCGGCGCGTTCAGCCCGACCCCGAGCAGCCCGCCGAGCCCCGGCGGCAGGTCGGCGATGGTGTCGCGCATCACCGCCAGCGCCTCGACGCCCTGGGCCAGCGGCCAGAACAGCATGGCCGCGTGCACCAGCGGGCCGACCGGGTGCAGCGCGAACCGGAACTCGGTGACCACGCCGAAGTTGCCGCCGCCGCCCCGGATCGCCCAGAACAGGTCGGCGTTCTCGTCCGGCGAGGCCTCCACGAAGGATCCGTCGGCCAGCACCATCCGCGCCGAGACCAGGTTGTCGATCGACATGCCGTGGTCGTGCGTGAGCCAGCCGAAGCCGCCGCCGAGGGTCAGGCCGCCGACGCCGGTGTTGCTGACGGTGCCGGACGGGGTGGCCAGGCCGTGCTCCTGGGTGGCGGCGTCGAGTTCGCCCAGGCGCGCGCCGCCGCCGCAGCGGGCCACCCGGGCTCGCGGGTCCACCGTCACCTGGTTGATCGCCCGCAGGTCGACGACCAGCGAGTCCGGCCAGACGGCATTGCCGCCGAAGTTGTGCCCGCCGCCGCGCACCGACACCTCCAGGCCCCGGTCCCGGGCGAAGGCCAGCGCGGCGGCGACGTCGTCGGCGTCCGTGCACTGCGCGACGATCGCCGGACGGTGGTCGATCGCGCCGTTCCAGACCTTGCGGGCGGCGTCGTAGCCGCCGTCCTCCGGTGTGACGACCCGGCCCTGGAACGCCGGGATGGCTGACCCGAGCTGATCGGACATGGTGCCGGTCCTTCCGCGAGCCCCCGAGACCACCCTGGCGAAGCTGCTTGGAGTGATTGTCCCACTTCGGAGCGTGGCGGGCCCTACTCTGCCGCCTCCGCCTCCTGGAGCACCGACAGCCAGTTCCCGGCCGGGTCCTTGAACCAGGCGATCAGCGGCCCGCCGGCCCGGCTGATCCCGTCCTCCCCGACGCCGGGCAGCTGTTCGAAGGCGACGCCGCGCTCCTTGAGGCCCTTCACCGCCGCCTCGATGTCCGCGACCGGGAAGTTCAGGATGGTGAAGGTCGCCGGCTTGTGCGCCGGGCCCTTGGGATAGACCAGGATGTCGGTGCCGCCGGCGACGTGCAGGTGCAGCATGCCGTTGGTCTCGGTGACCGGGACGCCGAGGACCTGGCTGTAGAACTGCTTGGCGGCCGGGATGTCGTCCACTGAGAAGCCGCTGAAGGCCTTCGTGTTCTCGAACATGATGCGACGGTACTCGCCCGGGCCGACGGATCCGGGGTGCGGCGGCCCGCGCGCCGGGCATTCGGGGGACACGCCGCGGGGCCCGGTCCCAGGTTCCCACCTGGTTCCGGGCCCCGCCGTGCGGTGTCCTTGCCTATTTGGTTTTGCTGTCCAGTCCTACCATGCGGTCCTGCTGTTCAGGCTCGCTGTTTCGTGCTGCTCGGCTCTGGTCACTTCGCCCCGACCGCGTCGGCCACGCCGCCCGGGACCACGTCGCCGACCGGCAGGATCGCGATGTGGTCGGTCTCCTCGGCCAGTTCGATCGCGTGCTCGTCGACCGTCGGCAGCGCGTTCTTGCCCGGGAGCAGGAACACAGTGGCGATCGCGGCCAGCACGCCCAGCCCCGCGCCGACCAGCAGCGCCGTGCCGAACCCACCGGACAGCGCCTGCGCCTGGTTGTCGCCGGTGGCGAACAGGTGCGAGGTGCGGGCCGAGGCCACCGCGGCCAGGATCGCCAGGCCCAGCGCGCCGCCGACCTGCTGGGAGGTGTTCAGCAGGCCCGAGGCCAGGCCGGACTCCTCCTCCGAGGCGCCGGCGGTGCCGGCGATGGTCAGCGCCACCCAGGCGTGGCCGGCGCCGAGGCCGATCACGACCTGCGGCAGCAGCAGGTCGGTGACGTAGCTGCCGTCGGCCGGCATCCCGGAGGCCCACAGCAGTCCGGCGGCCATCACGACCATGCCGGCCACCGTGGTGGTCTTGATCCCGATCCGGGCCACCAGCTGCCCGGCCACCGTGGCCGCGACCACGATCGCCAGCGCGATCGGCACCAGGGACAGGCCGGACTTCAGCGGCGAGTAGCCCAGGACCTGCTGGGTGTACAGGGTCATGAAGAAGAACGCCGGCATCAGGCCCATGACCTGGAGCACCGAGGCGGCGTTGGCGCCGCGCAGCACCGGCCGCCGGAAGATCGACAGCGGCACCAGCGGCACCCGGGTGCGGGCCTCGACCACCACGAAGGCGACCAGCAGGGCCACGCTCACCGCGCCCAGGCCCAGCGTCTCCGGCGAGGCCCAGCCCACCTTCTGGGCGTTGACCAGGACGAACACCACGCCGGCCAGGCCCGCGGTGACGGTGAACGCGCCGGCCAGGTCGAACCCGGTGCGCGAGCCGGTCGGGGCGCCGACCGGCAGCACCCGCGGCGCCAGCAGCGCGGCGGCCACGCCGATCGGGACGTTCACCCAGAAGCAGGCCTCCCAGCCGAACCAGTCGGTGAGCATGCCGCCCAGGATCAAGCCGACGGCGCCGCCGGCCCCGGCCACCGCGCCCCACACGCCCAGCGCCTTGTTGCGCTCGGCCTTCTCGGAGTCGGTGTTGTCCGGGAACGAGATCAGCAGCAGGGACAGCGCGGCGGGGGAGACCACGGCGGCGGCGAAGCCCTGGACCGCGCGGGCGCCGATCAGCCAGCCCGGGGACGGCGAGAGCGACCCGATCAGCGAGGCGACGGAGAACAGGATCAGGCCGCCCATGAACATCCGGCGGCGTCCGAAGTAGTCGGCGAGCCGCCCGCCCAGGAGCAGGAAGCCGCCGAACATCAAGGTGTAGGCGTTGGTGACCCAGGACAGGTCGTTCTGCGCGAAGCCCAGGCCCTTGACCAGCGAGGGCAGCGCGACGCCGACGATGCCGGCGTCCAGGACCAGTACGAACTGGGTGACGGCGAGCAGCGCCAATGCCGCGCCGCGGTTGACACCTCGGGTGCCGGACGCGGCCGGGGCTGCACTTGGTGCGACAGCTGACATGAGAGTGCTTCCCCCTGAAGCGGAAGGTGAATTTCGGTTCCGGTTTTAACGTTGTCGACAGTAGCGGAGGGCACCCTCCGGTTGTCAAGCGGAAACGGAACTCAACTTCCGTTTCTCATACGTCCGGTGTAACGTTCAACCATGGTCCTCACCCAGTCCCCGCCGAACCGCCCCCTGCGCGCCGACGCCCGGCGCAACCGGGAGGCGATCGTCACGGCCGCCGACGACCTGTTCCGCACGGAAGGCCTGGCCCTGCAGATGGACGAGGTGGCGCAGCGCGCCGGCCTCGGGGTGGGCACGGTCTACCGGCACTTCCCGACCAAAGAGGCGCTCACCGCCGAACTGGTCCAGCACCGCCTCGAAACGGTCATCACCCGCGCCGAGAGCGCGATGGAGACCGATGCCTCGGCCGCGGCCATCCGTGCCTTCATCCACTCCATGGCCCGGATGATGGGCGAGGACCTGGGCCTGCGCGAGACCTTCCAGGTCCAGTCGACCGCCGACGCCAAGCGCGAGGAGTGCGCGTACTACAACTGCGAGCTGCACGACCGCAAGTACGCCCTGGTCCGGAAGGCACAGGCGGCCGGGATCGTACGGTCCGACCTGGCGGTGGAGGACTTCGACGCGCTGATGTGCGGGATGGGGCAGTCGATCCTGGCCGGGGGCAATCCGGAGCTGATGGCCGACGTGCTGTTGGTGGGGATGCGGGTGCCGGCCGGTGACACGGCGGGATGCGCGGCGGGTGCGGACGAGGGCGTGGGCGCGGGCGCGAGTGCGGATCGGGCCGCGGCGGCCGCGGACGTCGCCGCAGCTCTGCTCTGAGCCTTGAGCCTTGAGCCTTGAGCCTTGAGCCTTGAGCCTTGAGCCTTGAGAGCCTGTTGTCTTTCCGAACGTGGCTGGTGGTGGGCCATGCTTTGGGGTGGTTCAGGGTTGATCGGTGCATGAGTGCAGGGCCTTCCGTGTAGCTCGATGAGTGTCTAAGTCCTCGAGCGGGAAGG
>NZ_BAAAQN010000055.1:0-84487 GCF_039531695.1 Catenulispora yoronensis | reverse complement strand
GCAGCCCAACAACCATCACCGCAGCGGCATGGACTTGATACCTGGGCGGCGGTGCTGTACCCGTAGGGCTGCCGACGTGAGCGAGGGGAACAAACCCCCACCCCACCAACCGCCAGCGCAGGGACTGACCAGACCACCCTATGGACTAGCGCCAGTTCTCCGAGGGATCAGAGGCCCTCGCCGGAGGCGCCTGCCTTTCGCTTTTCACAGCTTTTGACTTTGATCTTGGTCTTCAGTCCCCCCACCCCAAAACCTGTTGCCGACCGTCACCCCCCAATGGCACAGTGCCAAGTTCCCCCCGCAAGGCCCGGAAGGACATAGCAGTGCTCGTCTATGCCCTCATCGCCCGCCAAACCTTCCGCCGCTACATCGCCTACCGAGGCGCGATGCTCGGCGGCGTCGTGTCGAACACCGTGTTCGGCGCGGTGAAGGCCTTCATCGTTACCGCCATCTGGCGTCACAAGCCCATCATCGGCGGCTATGACCTGCGGGATGTGTTGACCTACACCTTCGTCGCGCAAGCGCTGATCGGCCCCATGTCGATCCTGACCAACAACCTGGACATCCCCGCCCACGTCCGCTCCGGCGACATCGGCACCGACCTCTTCCGCCCGGTGGACTTCCAGGGCTACTGGATGGCCCAGGACTTCGGCCGGGCGGGGTTCGCGGTGTTGGGGCGGAGCCTGGTGCCGTTCCTGGCGGGCGCGGTGATGTTCCAGGTCCGGGTTCCTCGTGACCCGCGCGTATGGGCAGCGTTCCTCGTAGCAGTAGTGCTGGGCATCTTCGTCAGCTTCGCCCTGCGCTATCTGGCGGCGATGTCGGCGTTCTGGCTGCTCGACGAGAAGGGCGTGACCGGCTTCATGAACATGCTGACGATGTTCTTCGGCGGCCTGACCGTACCGCTGGTGCTGTTCCCGGGCTGGTTGGGAGAACTCGCGCGGGCACTGCCGTGGGCGTCGGTGATCCTCGTACCGGTGAACGTGTTCCTGGGAAAGCTCACCGGAACCGCCCTAGCAGGCGCCTACGCGTTCGAAGCCGCATGGGCAGTCGCGTTGCTGGGCCTCGGCCGGCTGGTCACCACCCGAGCCCGCCAGCGAGTGGTGGTACAAGGTGGATAAGGTCGCTGCCCCTCCCGCCCATCCCCCTCGCGCTCCACATCCACCCGGCGCTGTAGGCACCTACATGGCGTGCATGCGCATGTGGGCACGCTCAGCATTGCAGTACCGAACATCCCTAGCGCTGCTCATGGTGAACTCCACGCTGATCGCCGCCCTGGAGCTCGCCGCCCTCCTCGTCGTGTACGGCAACGTCCCATCACTCGGCGGCTTCTCACTCTCCGAAGCCCTCTACCTATACGGAACGGCGCAGACCGCCTTCTTCATCAGCGACCTCCTCTTCACCGGCACCGAGTACCTCTCGGCGCGGATCCGCATGGGCACGTTCGACTCCCTGCTCATACGACCCGTCGGAGTACTCCCCCAAGTGTTCGCCGACCAGTTCACACCACGCCGCTTCTGTCCGCTGATCGCATCGTGCGGCGCGCTCGCAGCAGGCCTCTCCACGGCGCCGATTCACTGGACCTGGCTCCGAGTAGCGCTCGTCCCCTATACGTTGCTCACCGGCGTCGCCATCTTCGGCGCTATATGGGTGTTCGTAGGCGCGTTCCAAATCCTGGTGACCGACGCCACCGAGGTCATGAACATCGTCACCTACGGAGGCCAATACATGACCTCCTATCCGCTGTCGCTATACGGCCGGAACCTCATGTGGTTCCTCACCTTCGCCGTCCCCCTCGGCTTCGTGAACTGGCAGCCCACGCTGTACGTCCTCGGCCACCCGGACCCCCTGGGCCTGCCCACCCCGTTCCGCTTCGCCGGGCCGTTGTTCGCAGCGGCGCTGTGGGGCGTCGCCCTGATCGCCTGGCGCGCAGCGCTGCGCCACCACCGTTCCACCGGAAGCTGAGCATGCCGACCCCGCTGATCGAAGCCGAACACCTGTCGAAGACCTACACCCTCCGCAAAAAGACCGGCCGCCTGAAACGGGAGCGGACCGCCGTGGAGGCAGTCCGCGACCTCAATCTCTCAGTGTCCGAGGGCGAACTACTCGGCTACATCGGCCCCAACGGAGCCGGAAAGTCGACGTCCATCAAGATGTTCACCGGCATCCTCGCCCCATCCGGCGGCGTGCTGCGCGTCGCCGGCCTGGAGCCGATCCGGGACCGCAAGCAACTGGCCCGCCGGATCGGCGTCGTCTTCGGCCAGCGGACGACCCTGTGGTGGGACTTGCCTTTAAGGGATTCTTTTGCACTGCTGCACCGTATGTACGCGATACCGGATGCCCGGTACGCGGAGAACCTGAAGCGCTACGTCGGCCTCCTCGGCCTGGAGGACCTGCTCGACACACCGGTACGCCAACTCTCGCTCGGGCAGCGGATGCGCGGCGACCTGACCGCCGCCCTGCTCCACGACCCGAGCGTGCTCTACCTCGACGAGCCGACCATCGGCCTGGACGTGACCAGCAAGATGGTGGTCCGCGAGTTCCTCGCCGACCTGAACCGGGAACAGGGCACGACCATCGTGCTGACCACCCACGACCTGGACGACATCGAGCGCCTCTGCCGCCGCGTAGTAGTCATCGACCACGGCACCGTCGCCTACGACGGCCAACTGGCCGCCCTCCGCGCCCGGATCGCGGCCGACCGCACCCTGGTCGTCGACCTGGCCGCACCCGGACCTCCGGTACAGGTCCCCGGCGCGGTCGTGACCAGGGTGGACGGCCCCCGCCAGTGGCTGGCCTTCCCGGCCGACGCGAACGCGGCGGAGCTGATCTCCGTGGTCGCCTCCCGGTACGGGCTCGTGGACGTGTCCATCCGCGAGGCGGACATCGAAGACGTCATCAGAGAGCTTTATTCCAGCTGATACGGTGTCTCGCACTCATTGGCGTGTGGCTGCTGGAGCAGGGGGAACGCACGGTGACTGGTTGGACTGTACCCGGATACACCGAGACGGCATCGCTCGGTTCCGGGGCCACCGGCCGGGTGGTGGCGGCGGTCGAGGACGCGACCGGGGCCCAGGTGGCGA
Source organism: Catenulispora yoronensis (assembly GCF_039531695.1). Taxonomy (NCBI): domain Bacteria; kingdom Bacillati; phylum Actinomycetota; class Actinomycetes; order Catenulisporales; family Catenulisporaceae; genus Catenulispora; species Catenulispora yoronensis. The sequence continues at coordinate 81,407 of NZ_BAAAQN010000055.1, read as the reverse complement.
TCAAGTACTTGAGCGCGAAGTACGTCGACGACGAGGCGTTCGTGGAACGCTTCCGCGCCGAGGCGGAGCTGCTGGCCGGGCTGGACCACCCGAACGTAGTGCGATTCCACCGCTATGTAGAGGCCGCCGCGCAGGCAGCGGCCGAGGCGCCCGCCGAGGACGCAGCCGAAGCCGCCGCTGAAGCCGCCGTTGAAGGCTCCGCTGAAGGCTCTACTGAAGGTTCTGCTGAAGGCTCCGCCGAGGACCCTTCCGAAGCCCCCTCCGAAGGCACCCCCGAAGACGGCAGCGAATCCCTCCCCAGCACCAACGAACCGCACCCCGCCGCAGCGGCAGCCAGCACCCCAGCCGCAGCCGCAGGCGCAGCCAGCACCGCCGCAACAGCCGCAGCCACCGAGCCCCACCCATCCGGCGCCGCACTGGTCATGGAACTGGTCCAAGGCGCAACCCTGCGCAAAGTCCTGAAAACCAAGGGCCCGGTATCCCCAGAAGCCGCCCTCTCCATCATGCGCGGCTCACTCCTCGGCCTGGACGCCGCCCACACCCTGGGCATCGTGCACCGCGACTACAAGCCCTCGAACGTGCTGATCACCGAACAAGGCGTCAGCAAACTCGCCGACTTCGGCATCGCCGAGCGCGCCGGGACCGAGATGCCGGCCATCGGCACCCCGTCCTACATGGCGCCCGAGCAGTGGGAGGGCGCGCCGGCCGAACCCGTAACGGACATCTACGCCGTCACCGCCTCCTTCTACGAGTGCCTCACCGGCCACGTCCCGTACGCCGCCGAAACCGTGTTCGAGCTGGAGGAGCTGCACCGCACCGCACCGATCCCGCTCGCCGACGTACCACCGGCAGTGCGCGGACTGGTGGCGCACGGCCTGGCCAAGGACGCGGGCATGCGGCCGGCGGACGTGTCGGCGTTCATCGCCGAGCTCGAAGAGGCCGCGATCTCCGAATACGGCGTGGAGTGGGAGGAGGAGGGCCGGCGGAACCTGGCGGTCTTCGTCTGGCCGCTGTCCTCCGGCAGCGCGGGCGGCGGCCCGGGCGGCCCCACCGGGGCCGAACAGGGCGGCGGCGCCTTCCCCGGCCCGGACGACAGCTGGTTCGACGGCATGTCGGGCCCGGGCGACCCCGGCTACGGCGCGGAGAGCGAACCGGGCCGGGCCTGGCAGCGGGTCGGGCGCGGCACCAAGTTCGGGCTCACGGCCGCCGCGGTCGCGGTGGTCGGCAGCGTGGCGGCGGCGGTCGCGTTCGGCTCCGGCGGGCAGGCGAAGGCGCCGGTCGCGGGCAGCGTCGGGGTGACGGTGTCAGCCGCGCCGACGACGTCGCTGAGCCCCACGCCGACGCCGACGTTGCAGGCCGGCGTACCGGCGCCGAGCGCGGGCAGCTCGACGCCGACGCCCACGAAGTCGTCGAGCAGCAGCAAGCCGTCCCCGACCCCGACCAAGTCGCCGTCGTCGCACCCGTCGTCGGCGATCCTGCCGACCCAGCCGCCGTCGAGCCCGCCGGACAGCCCGTCCTCGGACGGTCCGTCGAGCGCGCCGTCCTCGCCGCCGTCCACGTCGGCGCCTTCCACCTCCGCACCGCCGTCGACCTCGCCGAGCGCCACCCCGACCATCGTCGGCCGCCTGGAACTGCTGAAGGCCGCGCCGGTGGAACCGTGCCCGCCGGCCGACCTGCCGACGTACCGGGTGGTGTTCACCGGCCAGCACCTCCCGGCCGGAACCTCCGTCTCGATCACCTACACCTGGCGCATGGGCAAGTCCCGCGGCGTCGGCCCGGACCCGGTGAACATCAGCGCTAAGTCGCCGAGCGGGTCCGGGACGTTCAGCGTGGGCAGCGGAACGCAGAGCTCGATCAACGACAGCGTCACAGTGAGCTGGAGCGCCACGGACGGCGAGAGCGGGACCACGAACTCGGCCGGGGTCACCATCAACTGCGAGATCCTTCACTGACGACGCCAGCCACCACCTGCCGCACCTCAGCCAAGCTCGGCGGCCGATCGCCGTGGTCGGCGTACGTCATCTGCACGGTGCCGATGAGCATCAGCGCCATGAGATCGACATCCAGGCCCGGCAGCAGACGCCCCAGGCCGCGCTCGGCTTCGAGGTACCCGGCGAGCATCCGCGTGCCCTCGCCGAGAATCGGGACGCCGACCACTCCGGCCGCGCGCAGCCGGGCGCGCACGCCATCGCGAAAGGCGATGAGGGCGACGATCCGCGTGGCCAGCGGGGTGAACAGCTCGTGGAGCGCCTCGGCGAGGTTGTCGGCGAGGTCGCCGACACCGGCCCGGCCGCACAGCCGCCCGTCCTGGTCCGCGACGCGCCGCGCACGGTCCTGAACGTAGTCGGCGAGGAACGCGTCGAAGTCCGTGAAGTGCCGGTGCAGCACGCCCTTGGCCACCCCCGCCTCCTCGGTGACCGCGCGGCTGGTGAGAGCCTCCAGACCGGCGCGCAGCAGGACGCGCTCGGCAGCGTCGAACAGCTGCTCCCGGGGGTCGCGGATGGCGATGCCGGTGGGCACGGTCGGGGTCCCCTTTCGGCGGCCGGGACGGCGGGCCGCGAACGACGAGCCTAGACGAGTGGGCGAGCGCCCATTAGAGTGGGCACATGGTCACTATAACCGGGGACAGCCCTGCTGAGCAGCAACGCGAGGGCGACGACGAGGCTGCCGGCGCCGGGCTGAGCACGAGCCCCATCGCCAAGTCCTTCGGCGACGACCCCGCCCACTACGACCGTGCCCGACCCCGCTATCCCCGCGAGCTGATCGACCGCGTGCTCGACGGACTACCGGGGCGTTCGGTACTGGACGCGGGATGCGGGACCGGCATCGTGGCCCGCCAGCTCCAGGCGGCGGGCTGCGAAGTACTCGGGGTCGAACCAGACCCGCGCATGGCGGCGTTCGCCGAGGCGCGGGGCGTAGCGGTCGAGATCGCGAAGATCGAGGACTGGGAACCCGCCGGACGCACATTCGACGCCCTGGTGGCGGGGATGACGTGGCACTGGGTCGACGCGGCGCGGGGCGCGGCGCAGGCTGTCCGGGTACTGCGTCCGGGCGGCCGGATCGCCCTGTTCTGGAACGCCTTCCAGCTGCCGACAGACCTGGCCGAGTCCTTCGCCGCCGTCTACGCGCGCCGCCTACCCGACCAGCCGATGTACCAACACGGACTGCGAGCCGGCCGCGACGTCTACGCACCCTTGCTCACCAGCACCGCCGACGTATTGCGCGACACCGGCGCCTTCGAGGAGGCCGACCAGTGGCGCTTCGACTGGCAGCAGCGCTACACGCGCGACACGTGGGTGGACCTGGCACCGACCTTCGGCGGCCACGCCTTGCTGCCGAAAGCAACGGTCGCCGAGCTGATGGCGGAAGTCGGCGCCGAGGTCGACAAGGCCGGCGGATCGTTCGTGGCCGAATACACGACGGTGGCAGTGACAGCGCTACGCAAGGACAACTGAAGCCGCTGACCCCTCACCGCCCCGCAAGCGCCGCCTCCCCCGCCGCCCGCATCGCCGCCAACGGCGCGGGCGACAGCCCCGTCATCAGCTCCACCTGCAACACCGCCTGGTGCACCAGCAGGTCCAACCCGCCCAGCACCGTCCCGCCCCGCGCCGACCACGCGGCGGCCAGCGGGGTCGGCCACGGGTGGTAGAGCACGTCGAACAAGGTGCCCGGGCCGGCCGGCACCGCTGCAGCAAGATCGTCCGTGGCGCCGATCGGGGTGGTGGCGATGACCAGTTCCGTCGCGAACGCCTCGGGCGCGGCGGACCAGTCGCGGATGCGGACTGTGGTGCCGACTGCTTCGGCGATCGCGTGGACTTCGGTGTCGCGGGCGCGGTTGCGGATGTAGACCTCGACGTCGCCCTTCGTGATGCCTGACAGGGCGGACAAGGCGGAGGCGGCGGTCGCGCCGGCGCCGAGGACCGCGGCTGAGGTTGTTCGGGTCACGGCGCGTTCGGCGAGGGCGTTGACCAGGCCGGGGACGTCGGTGTTGGTGCCGGCGCGGGAGCCGTCGGCACGGAACAGGACAGTGTTGACCGCCTCGACCGCGCGGGCTGTCGCACTGACCTCGTCCAGCAGCGGGATGATCGCACGCTTGAGCGGCATGGTCAGGGACAGGCCGGCCCAGGAGGCGTCGAGCCCGGCCACGAAGGCCGGGAGCGACGCCTCATCGACGTCGTGCGCGTCGTAGGACCAGTCGGTCAGGCCGAGCGCGGCGTAGGCGGCCCGGTGCAGGACCGGGGACAGCGAGTGCGCGATCGGCGAGCCGAGGACGGCGGCGTGGGTCGTGGCCATCAGCTGGTGATCGGGTTCTTCGCCTTGCAGGGGTTCTTGCCGGGCGCCTTGAGGAAGTCGACCTTCTTCACGAAGAAGGTGCCGGTGTCGCCCTCGCACCACGCGTAGGCCTGGACGGTCGCCGGCTTCAGCACCGCGGCGAGCGTGTCCTTGGACGGGATCGCGACCGGGGTGGGCGGGAAGCCGTGGTGCGGCGCGTAGGTCGAGTACGGGTTGTTGGCGTCCTGTATCGCCGCCGCGGTCGGCTTGTCCTTGGTGTGCCCGATCTGGAACAGCGAGGTCGAGTCGATGCCGAGGAACTCGTTGTCGTGGAGCCGGGCGAAGACCGCCTCGGCGATCTTCGACGCGTCGTCGGGCGTGGTCACCTCGGCCTCGGCCATGGAGGCGAGGATCAGCATCTGCTCCGGGGTGCAAGGCGCGGTGCCGCAGGTCTGCTTCGCCGACTTGTTCACGAAGTCGAGCGAGTTCAGCTCGTCCATGCGGTTGGCGACCATCTGCTTGAGGATCGACTGCGGCGTGTCGGCCGACGTCAGCTCGTAGGTGCCCGGGGCCAGCATGCCCTCTATCGTGAACCCGACTCCCGGCCGCGAGTCCACCGACCAGGCCGGCAGGCCGATGGTGTTGTGGGAGATCGCGGCCTGGAAGTCGGCTTCCTTCCACTTGCGCTTGTCGATCAGCTCGGCGACGACGTCCTTGCCCCACTCGTGCGGCTTCACCACGATGCTCGACGCCTCGGACAGGTTCGACTTCTTCAGCAGCTCCAGCACCGCCGTGGAGGCCGAGATCTGCGGGCACACGTCGTAGGTGCCGGCGACGATGCCGGTCGAGCCCTGGTTCTGGTTGGCGGCGTTCAAGTAGGCGCGCTCGCTCTTGACGACGCCAGCCGTGAACAGCGACTTGGCGATGTCGGCCCCGGTGGCGTTGCGCTTGACGTCCACCGTGACCTTGTTCTTCGCGTCCTTCGAACAGGCGGTCGCCGCGTAGTCCGGCGCGGGGCCGAACTTGTTCTTGTAGTACGAGTACCCGGCGAACACGCAGCCGCCGAACAGGCTCAGGATGCCGACCAGGACGAACAACGGCGCCCAGGCACGCAGCTTGCCGCCACGCCGGCGCGGGCGCTCGTCGTCGAAGAAGCCTTCCTCGTCGCCCCAGTCGCCGCCCTGGTTGTAGCCGCCGCCCTGGTCGTAGCCACCTTGCTCGTAGCCGCCCTGCTCGTAGCCGGCCTGGTCGTACCCGCCTTGCGCGTAGCCGCCCTGCTCCTGCCCGGCCTGGTCGTCGTACTCCTGCGCGCCACGACGGCCGCGTCCGCGGCGGGTGCTGCGGGAGTCCCGCGAGGAGCCCTCGCCGCTCTCGTCCCAGCCGGCGGACGCGTTCTCGGCATAGCCGCGGCCGTCGGCGGTCCCGCTCCAGCCGTCGTCGGCGTAGGGATCGGCGCCGGCGCCGGGCGCGGCGTAAGGATCCTGGTTCTGCGGCTGCGCGTAGGGGTCGATGACCTCGCTCTGCACCACCTTGGGCCCGGTGCGCGGCGCGGCGCGGCGGCCGCGACGCGGGTCCGGGCTCTCGGCCTGCGGCGGGACCTGGGGCTGGGCATAGCCCTGCTGGGTCGGCTGGCCGTAGCCGGGCTGCTGACCGTAACCGGGCTGCTGGTAGCCGGGCTGGCCCTGCGGCGGGACCTGGGGCGGCTGCGGGGCCTGGGCCGACTGCGGGGCCTGGCCGGGCTGCTGGCCATATCCCGGCTGCTGCCCGTATCCCGGCTGCCCGCCCTGGCCCTGGCCGTATCCCGGCTGCTGGCCGTAGCCGGACTGCTGGCCGTAGGACTGCTGCTGACCGTAAGATCCCTGCTGCTGACCGTAACCGCCGTCGGCGGCGGGCTGCTCGCCGTGGGACGGGTTCTGCCCGTAGGGATCCGACGGCTGCCCGTCGACCCGTCGGCGACCCCTCCCCTGGGAGCTGTCGCCCCCGTATCGCCAATCGCCGTCGCTCATAGGTTGCCGTCCTCCAGCTGGACCGTCGTGCCGGGCGGACGTCCGGACATCCGTTCGGCATCAAGTGCGTTCTGCAAGATAACCACGGCGGCGGCCTGGTCCACCACCGCCCTGCCCTTCTTGGCCTTGACCCCCGACGCGCGCAGCCCCTGCGCCGCCGTGACGGTGGACAGCCGCTCGTCGACCAGCCGCACCGGCACCTCCGGACCGAGGCGCCGGACCAGGTCGCGGGCATAGTCCCGGATCTTGGCGGCGGCCGGGCCCTCGCCCCCGGACAGCGAGCGCGGCAGGCCGACCACGACTTCGAAGGCCTCGTACTCGGCCACCAGCGCGGCCAGGCGGTCCAGGGAGGCCCGGCGGGGCTCGGCCCGCACCGTCTCCACCGGGGTGGCCAGCAGCCCGTCCCGGTCGCAGGAGGCCACGCCGATGCGGACCGTGCCGACGTCCACGCCCAGGCGGACGCCGCGGCGCGGGACGCGCTCCGTCCCCGGGGCGGCCGGGGACCCCGGCTCCTGGGGCTCGGGATCGTGCATCGTCGGCGGTCCTCCTCGTCGTGGGCGTCACTCGGGCCCGGGGCGGTGCGGAGCTGCGTCCGGGGCCGTGCCGTGCCTTGCGGCGCAGTGCGGTGCATTGCGGTGCAGTGCATGGCCGTTAATGGCCGTGCAGTGCGGCGCAGTGTGTCCGATGCGGCGCACCGCGGAGCGGGTGTCCCCGGCCATCGTGACGCGTCCGTGACCGTACCCGGTTCCGGGCTCCGCTGTCGCCCCCGGGGCACATGTCCGGTCAACCGGACACGCTATGTCAAGACTTGAGCAATCGGACACGGCGGGGCCCGGAACCGCCGCTCCGGTTCCGGGCCCCGATGCCCGTCACAACCTGGGTCGCACGGCCTTGCTCAGGCCCCGACCTTCTCCGCGACCGTGCGGCCGATCTCGGCCAGCGCCGCCGGGATCGCCGAGGCGTCGGTGCCGCCGCCCTGGGCGACGTCGTCCTTGCCGCCCCCGCCGCCGCCGAGGGTCTTGGCCGCCGCTCGGACCAGCTCGCCGGCCTTCAGGCCGCGCTCGCGGGACCCCTCGTTGGTGGCGATGACCACGACCGGGCGCTCCCCCGCCGCGGCCGCGACCGCGACCACCGCCGGGCGCGAGCCGAGCCGGCCCCGCACGTCGAGCACCAGCTTGCGCAGGTCGTCCGCCGACGAGCCGTCCGGCGCCTGGTGCGCGACCACCGCGACGCCGTGCACGTCCGACGCGCCGTCGGCCAGCGAGCCGGCGATCTGCAGCAGCTGCCCGGCCTTGAGCGCGGAGATCTCCTTCTCCGCGTCGCGCAGCTTGGACATGATGCCGCCGACCCGCTCGACCAGCTCCTCCGGCCGCGCCTTCACGACGTCGGCGAGCTGCGCCACCAGGACGTGCTCCCGGGCCAGGAACTGGTACGCGTCGGTGCCCACCAGCGCCTCGACCCGGCGCACGCCGGAGCCGATGGAGGACTCGGACAGCAGCTTCACCAGGCCCAGGCGGCCGGTGTTGTCCACGTGCGTGCCGCCGCACAGCTCGTGCGCCCACTCGCCGACCGAGACCACGCGGACCCGGTCGCCGTACTTCTCGCCGAACAGCGCCATCGCGCCCATGGCCTTGGCCTCGGGCTGGCTCATCACCTGCGCGGTCACCGACAGGTCGTCGATCAGCAGCTCGTTGACCCGCTGCTCGACGTCGGCCAGCACCGAGTGCGGAACGGCGCCGGGCGAGGCGAAGTCGAAGCGGAAGCGGCCGGGCGAGTTCTCCGAGCCGGCCTGCGTCGCGGTCTCGCCGAGCAGCTCGCGGAACGCCTTGTGGACCATGTGCGTGGCGGTGTGGGCCCGGGAGATCGCGGCCCGGCGCGCGGTGTCGACCTCGCCCCAGGCCTCGGCGCCGACCACGACCTCGCCGTCGCGCACGATCGCGCGGTGCGCGATCAGGTCGCCGACCGGCTTCTGCACGTCGACGACCTCGACCAGGGCGCCGTTGCCGAGCCGGATCAGGCCCTGGTCGGCCAGCTGGCCGCCGCCCTCGGCGTAGAAGGGGGTGCGGTCCAGGACCAGCTCCACCTCGTCGCCGGGCTTGGCCGACTGCCCCACCCGGCCGTTCACGAGCATGCCCTTGAGCAGGCCCTCGGACCGGGTCTCGTGGTAGCCGGTGAACGCCGACGGGCCGGCGCCGTCCAGCAGCTCGCGGTAGGCCGACACGTCGGCGTGCCCGGTCTTCTTCGCGCGGGCGTCCGCCTTGGCCTGGTCCCGCTGCTCCTTCATCAGGCGGCGGAACCCGTCCTCGTCGACCGTCAGGCCGGCCTCGGAGGCCATCTCCAGGGTCAGGTCGATCGGGAAGCCGAAGGTGTCGTGCAGCTTGAACGCCTCGGAGCCGGAGAACGTCGCGCTGCCGGACTTGCGCGCCTCGTCGGCGACCGTCTCGAACATCACCGAACCGGTGCGCAGCGTCTGGAGGAAGGAGGTCTCCTCGGCGACCGCGACCGCCTCGATCCGGGAGCGGTCGGCGATCAGCTCCGGGTAGGCCGCGCCCATCGCCTCGATGGTGGTCTCGACCAGTTGCTTGACCGTCGCGCCGTCCGCGCCGAGCAGGCGCATGTTGCGGATCGCGCGGCGCATCAGGCGGCGCAGGATGTAGCCGCGGCCCTCGTTGCCCGGCGTGATGCCGTCGCCGATCATCATCGTCGCGGACTTGATGTGGTCGGTGACCACGCGCAGCGAGATGTCGTTCTTGGTGTCCGCGCCATAGGTGACGCCGGCGATCGCCGCCGCCTTGTTCAGGATCGCGCGCGAGGTGTCGATCTCGTAGAGGTTGTCGACGCCCTGGAGGATCGAGGCCAGACGCTCCAGGCCGAGCCCGGTGTCGATGGACTTGCTGGGCAGCTCGCCGAGGATCGGGAAGCCGTTCTTGTCCCCGCCGGCGCCGCGCTCGAACTGCATGAAGACCAGGTTCCAGATCTCCAGGTAGCGCTCGCCGTTGACGGCCGGGCCGCCCTCCTCGCCGTAGGCGGGGCCGCGGTCGTAGTTGATCTCCGAGCACGGGCCGCAGGGTCCGGGCACGCCCATCGACCAGTAGTTCTCCGACATGCCCAGGCGCTGGATCCGCTCGGCCGGGACGCCGACCTTCTTCCAGATCTCCTCGGCCTCGTCGTCGTCGAGGTAGACGGTGATCCACAGCTTCTCGGGCTCCAGGCCGAAGCCACCGTCGGCGACGGACGCGGTCAGCAGCTCCCACGCCAGGTTGATGGCGCGCTCTTTGAAGTAGTCGCCGAAGGAGAAGTTGCCGCACATCTGGAAGAACGAGCCGTGCCGCGTGGTCTTGCCGACCTCCTCGATGTCCAACGTGCGCACGCACTTCTGGACCGAGGTGGCCCGCGGCCACGGCGCCGGCTGCTCGCCGAGGAAGTAGGGCTTGAACGGGGCCATGCCCGCGATCGTCAGCAGGGTGGTCGGGTCGTTCGAGATGAGCGACGCCGACGGGACGACCGTGTGGCCCTTCTTCTCGAAGAAGTCGAGCCAGCGGCGGTGGATCTCCGCGGATTCCATGAGCTTTTCAGCCTTCTAGGGAAGGCGGCGCGTCGGGCAGCTCCCAGGCGCCGCGAGGGGGTGACGGGGCGTCGGGGTGGGCCAGGTCGGCCGGTGAAGGGCGACTGGCCCTAGATAGCTCGCGCCTTCTTGGAGGAACCGTCGTCCTCACCCGCGGGGGGCACGTCGATGCCCAGCGCGACGTTGAGCTCCTCCTCGCGGCCGCGCGCCAGCTCGCGCACGTCCTCGAAGAACTCCTTGACCGAGTCCAGCAGGCCGCCGCCGGAGACGGAGACGCGGTCGGCGATGCCCGACGGGGTCAGCTCCTTGGCGGTGGCGGTCACCTTGCGGAAGACCAGGACGCCCGCGGTGGCACCCATGGACACCCAGAAGAGACGGCGCACGGTTCCAGTGAACATCAGCGGGTCATCCCTTCTTCTTGTCGGCGCGGCGCGCCCGGCGGTCGGCCTTCAACTCGGCCTTGACGCGCTTGGCGACATCCTCGTTCTTGCGCGTCGTGATGGCCGCGCGCACACCATAACTGAACGAGGCCACCTTGACGAGCGGGCCGCCGATGGCCGATGTGGCGGTGCCGACCAGGCCGGAGATGTTCTTGGACATCGTCTCGACGTTGTCGGTGATCGCGTCGACCTTCACCAGCTGGTTGTTGCCGTTCTTGACGGTGTCGGTGATCTCGTTCAGGAGCGGGACGGTCTCCTGGGTGATGCCGGCGACCAGCCGAGTGGTCTCCTTCAGCACTTCGGCCAGACGCACCAGCACGAAGGCGAAGAAGCACACTCCCACCGCGAAGAAGATCGCGAAGATCAGTCCGACAATCGCTCCAGCGGACACCGCGGGCTCCCTGAGTTGTTTTTGGTATTGACGAAACGCTGTATGGAAACAGCACCCTATCGCGCGGGCCCGGGGGCCAGGCATCGGGATGGACGCCGGCGCGTGTGTCGAGTACAGCCTCTGCAAATCGGCCGGGAAGCGGCCGTGAGCACGTTGCCGCAGGTGGGACGATTCCGGCGATGAACCGGTACTGCTTTTACTAGTACGGCGTCTACTGCGGCTGACGGAGCACGGTTCGTATCAGTCTTTGTGCGAAACCTCGCCGGAGGTTTCCCGTCCCTCGCCGCCCAGAAGGGTTTTGACTCGATCGTAGACGTCGGAATAGCGGGCTTCGGCACCGTGCCGGGTCGGGTGGTAGTACTGGCGCCCCTGGACCGCGTCGGGTGCGTATTGCTGGGCCGCGACACCGCCCGGGACGTCGTGCGCATAGACATAGCCCTGCCCGTGCCCGAGCGTTTGGGCGCCCGAGTAGTGGGCGTCGCGCAGATGCGGCGGGACCGGCCCGGCCAGGCCCTTGCGGACGTCCTCCATCGCGGCGCCGATGGCCTTGACGGCGGAGTTGGACTTCGGGGCCAGTGCGAGATGGATCACAGCGTGGGCCAAGGTGATCTGCGCCTCGGGCCAGCCGATGAAACTGACCGCCTGCATGGCCGCGACCGCGATCTGGAGCGAGGAGGGATCGGCCATGCCGATGTCCTCGCTGGCCGAGATGACCAGGCGGCGCGCGATGAACCGGGGGTCCTCCCCGGCCTCGACCATGCGGGCCAGGTAGTGCAGCGCGGCGTCGGCGTCGGAGCCGCGGACCGACTTGATGAACGCGGAGGCGACGTCGTAGTGCTGGTCGCCGTCGCGGTCGTAGCGGACCGCGGCGCGGTCGACGGCCTGCTCCAGGATGTCGAGGGTGAGCGGCGCCGGTCCGTCGGCGCCCGGCGTCCCCGGCTTCGTCGCCTTCCTCGGCGCGGCCAGCGCTCCGGCGGCGCCGGCTTCGAGCGCGGTGAGGGCGCGGCGGGCGTCGCCGCCGGCGATGCGCAGCAGATGGGTCTCGGAGTCCTCGGGGAGCGAGACCTTGCCGGCCAGACCGCGCTCGTCGGCGACGGCCCGGTGCACGACTTCGCGGATGTCGTCGTCGGTCAGCGGTTGCAGCGTGAGCAGCAGCGAGCGGGACAGCAGCGGCGAGATGATCGAGAAGTGCGGGTTCTCGGTGGTGGCCGCGACCAGGGTCACCCAGCGGTTCTCGACGGCCGGGAGCAGCGAGTCCTGCTGGGCCTTGGAGAACCGGTGGATCTCGTCGAGGAACAGCAGGGTCTCGCGGCCGTACATGCCCAGTTCGCGCTTGGCCCGCTCGACGACCGCGCGGACCTCCTTGACGCCGGCGTTGATCGCGGAGAGCTCGGCGAAGGTGCGCTCGGTGGCGTTGGCCAGGACGTAGGCGAGCGTGGTCTTGCCGGTGCCGGGCGGCCCCCAGAGCAGGATCGAGGAGGGGACGGTCACCCCGTCCCCGGCCTGCACCAGGCGCCACAACGGCGAGCCCGAGCGCAGGAGGTGCTTCTGGCCGACGATCTCGTCCAGGGAGCGGGGGCGCATGCGCACGGCGAGCGGCGCCGAGGTGCGGGCCTGCTCGGTTCCGGCTTCCTCGAACAAGTCCAGCTGTTCCACGTCACGACCTTAACGCCCCGGGGTGACAGGGCGGTCGGCGCCGCCGGCGCGGTGATCGGCCAGAATGATCGACGTGGACATCGCGGAGATACGGCGGCTGGAGTCGGCCGAGGAACTGTTCGCCCTGGCCGGGGGCGATTACCTGCTGCGGACCGACGCCTCTCCGGAGGAGTCGCTGGCCGACCAGGGAGTCGCCTGGTACGCGCCCGACGGGACCTTCGCCTTCGGCGGATCGGCGGACGGGCCCGGGCTGGTGGACTGGCTGACCGTGATCGGTACGGTGGACTCGGCGAACGTCATGCTCCGGCACGCGCTGGGCGACCTGGCGCGCGCGCCGCACGGGTTCAGCGTTCCGCGCGGGGCGGACCTGAGCGGCCTGGAGTTCTCCGAGCCCGAGGAGTGGGACTACATGGTCTTCGACCCGGCGTGGGGCCTCGCCATCGCGGCGCAGCCCGGCGAGGAGCGCGTCGAGGAATTGCTGCCGTCCCCCGAGGCGGACGCCGAGATCGGCGACTTCCTGAAGGTGGCCAATCCCGCGCACTCGGCGAAGCCCGGCTGGGACGCGATCCAGACGTGGGGTGTGGTCCGCGGCGCCGACGGATCGCTGCTGGCCTGCGGGGCGTACTGCCGGCGCTCCGGCGGCAACGGCTACCTGGCCTCGATCGGCACGCATCCGGACGTCCGCGGCCAGGGGCTCGGCGCGGCGGTCTCGGCGTGGCTGACGCGGCGGTCGCTGGACCGGGGCGACGGCTTCTGCTCGCTGGGGCACTGGTACCCGAACGAGCCGGCGCGCCGGATCTACGCGCGGCTGGGGTACCGGACCACCCACCAGATGGCCAGCGGACGCCTGGCCGGCTGAGGCGGTGGCGCGGTGAGCCGGTTCGAGCTGCGGGACGTCACCGTCCGCCGGGGCGGGCACCTCGTCGTCGACCGCGTGACGGCGACGATCACCCCGGGCCGCTGCACCGCCCTGGTCGGGCCGAGCGGCGCCGGGAAGTCGACCCTGCTGCGGCTGTTCAACCGGCTCGACGACCCGACCTCGGGCTCGGTGCTGCTGGACGGCGCGCCGATCGAGTCGCTCGACGTGCTGAAACTGCGGCGGCGGGTGGGGCTGGTCGGCCAGCGGCCGGTGCTGGTGGCCGCGACGGTGCTGGAGGAGCTGCGGGTCGGGGCGCCGAGCCTGGCGCCGGAGCCGGCGCAGGAGCTGCTGGCCCGCGTGGGCCTGCCCGGCTCGATGCTCGAACGGGCCAGCAGCGCCTTGTCCGGCGGCGAGGCGCAGCGCGTGTGCCTGGCCCGGACGCTGGCTGTCGGGCCCGAGGTGCTCCTGCTCGACGAGCCGACCTCGGCGCTGGATCCGGTGGCGGCGGCGGCCGTCGAGGAGACCCTGTGCGGGCTGCTCGGCGACGGGATGACAGCGATCCTGGTGAGCCACAGCGCCGAACAGGTGCGGCGGATGGCCGACGACGCGTTGGTGCTGCGGGAGGGCCGGCTGGTGGAGAGCGGGACGGTGGCGGCGGTCGGGTATGTCAATGGCCATGATTAAGTCGGCGCGGATGCCGCTGGACAGGCGACTCGCCGGAAGCGAGGCCCGATAGCCATGGCCATCGTTGAGCCGGTGCGGATGCCGCTGGTCAGGCAACTCTTGGGAAGCGAGGCCCGATAGCCATGGCCATGGCTGAGCATGCCGCTGCTGCCGCCGCCGTGAGTTCGCCGGCGGTTCCGGCGTGGACCGGGGTCGCGCTGTCGGTCAGCCTGGTGCTGGTCGCGGTGGTCATCGCGTGGCGGCAGCATCTCGGGCTCGCACGGGAGATCGTGATCGCCTCGGTGCGGGCCGGGGTGCAGCTGCTCGCGGTGGGCGCTGTCCTGCTGTTCCTGTTCGAGCACGCCGGGCTGCCTGGGGGCTTCGCGTGGCTCGGTGTCATGGTCGTCATCGCGGGGCAGGTCGCGGGTCGGCGCGGGGCCGGGCTGCACCGGGCGCGGTGGGTGGCCACCGCCGCGATCGGTGGCGCGGCCGCCGTAACGCTCGGTGTGCTGCTGCTGTTCGGCGTCGTGCAGTCCGAGCCCCGGGTGGTGGTGCCGGTCGGCGGCATGGTCGTCAGCGGGTCCATGCAGGCGGCCGGGGTGACCTTGGCGCGCATGGTGGCCGAGGCCCGGCAGCAGCGCCCGGTCATCGAGGCCCGATTGGCGCTGGGCCTCAGCGGCGCCGAGGCCTTCGCCGCGCATCGGCGGGAGCTGCTGCGGACTTCTTTGATGCCGACGCTGGACGCCACCAAGGTCGTCGGGCTGATCAGCCTGCCCGGGGCGATGACCGGGCTGATCCTGGCCGGGGTGTCGCCGGAGGTCGCCATCCGGTATCAGATCGTGGTCATGTACATGTTGGTGGCGGCGGCGGTGATGGCCGCCCTGGGGGCGGCGGAGCTGGGCCAACGCATGTTGTTCACGCCCGCGCACCAACTGCGGTAGCTGGACCTTAATCTGACTCTCAGAGTGGTCTGTCTACGATCCGCACCATGAGTACCCCTAGCACTGATGTGACCACCGACGAGGTGGATGAGATCGTCCCCGAGCTCGTCGACGAGGACCTGCTGCTCCTCGACGACGACGAGGGGGACGCGGGCGAGCTGGTCGGCGGGGCCGCCGAGGACGCCGCGCCGGCCGCCGAGTCCGGGTCCGGCTCCGTGATCGCGGCCGGGGCGGCCGCGGTGACCGCCGCCGGACTGGCCCTGGTGTCGCTGACCGGCAGCTGGCTGGGCAACGTGCTGGCCCAGCGGCAGACCCTGCTCGGCCAGATCGCCTCCGCCAACGCGACGGCGGACAAGATCATCAAGGAGCAGTACGCCAACCCGTGGCACCGGACGGCGTTCGTCAGCATGGGCTTCGCGGTCGCGGCCGTGCTGGTCGCGGCGGCGACGCTGGTCGTCGGCCGGTTCGTCGTCCGCAGCCAGCCGCCGGTGTGGGTGCGCGCGCTGGCCTGGGGCGCGCTGGCCATCGGCATCGTGGGCATCGGCGTCTCGGCGGCCATGTACTTCGACGTCTTCGCCGGGACGATCACCGTTCCGGCTGGGAGCTGACCCACTGGTCCACGGTGAGTTCGTAGCGTACTTCCCCGTGCTCGGAGCCCTCGATGGGTTCCAGGTCGGGGAAGTACGTGTCCACATGGGTCATCCCGAGCTTCTCCATGACATGGCGTGAGCCCGCGTTCACGAACATGGTGTCGGCCCACACCAGGCGGACTCCCAGCTCGGTGAACCCCTTGCGCAGCAGCGCCCTCGAACCCTCGGTGGCGTAGCCGCGGCCCCAGGCGGCCTGCCGGAGCCGATACCCGAGCTCCACCTCGTCCAGAGGCCCATCAGGCCCGGGCCGCAGAATGAACCAGCCGATGAAGGCTCCGCCGTCCTTCTCGAACGCGGCGACCAGGCCGAGCTTCCCGTCCCACTTCGCATAGCCGGCCAGGATGTTCGGCAACTGCTTCTCGCGGACAGTCTCCGGCGCGGTGGGCTCCCCACCGGTCAGATAGCGCATCACCGCCGGGTCGCTGTCCAGCTCGATGAGCAGATCGGCGTCGTCGGCGGTGAAGAGGCGCAGCGTCAGGCGCTCGGTCTCCAGATAAGGTTCCACGGACCGATCCTGGCGCAGCCCGCTCAGGCGACCCAGCGGTTTTCGTCCGGGAGCGGCGGCAGGGCCGTCTCGCAGCGGAAGGCCGAGGCCAGGCGGCGCACCGCCTCGCGCAGGGTGTCCTCGGGCAGCGTGTACGGAATGCGGATCCGGTGCTCGAACGTCCCGGGGTCGACGCCGAACTGCGGGCCTCCGACCACCCGGACCCCGAACGCGGCGGCGCGCCCGGCGAGCTCGGAGGACGACGGCTCCCCCAGGTCCACCCACAGCGACAAGCCGCCGGGCGGCGTGCGCCAGGACCAGTCCGGGAGCTCGGCGGCCAGCGCCTGCTCCAGGGCCGCGCGCTGGCGGCGCAGCAGGGTCAGCCGCTCCTCGACGACGCCCTGGCCCCGGCGCAGCAGCGCCACGGCGATGATCTGGTCCAGCACCGAGCCGGCCATGTCCATGGCGACGCGCTGGCCCGCCAGCTCGGTGGCCATCCGGGGGCTGGTGCGGATCCACCCGATGCGCAGGCCGCCCCAGTGGCTCTTGGACATCGACCCGACGCTGATCACCTGCTCGGCGGCGGCCCGCGACACCGACGCCGGGAACGGCGGGGGCGTGGGGACGTCCAGGGCCATGTCCGAGACGGTCTCGTCGTTGATGATCCAGGTCCCGGCGGCCCGGGCCGCCTCGGCCGCCTCGGCGCGCCGCTCCTGCGACATCAGCGCCCCGGTCGGGTTCTGGAAGTCCGGGATCAGGTAGGCCACGCGCGGGGCGGCCTGGCGCAGCTGCGCGGCGAGCACGTCGGACTCGATGCCGTCCTCGCCGATCGGGACCGGCACCGGCCGCATGCGGGCCCGGCGCATCGCCTCGATGCTGTTCGGATAGGTGGGGCTCTCCACCACCACCCGGTCCCCCGGCCCGCACAGCAGGCCCAGGGCCAGGACGTTGCCGTGCTGGGCGCCGGAGGTGATGACGATCTGGTCCGGGGTGGTGGGCAGGCCGCGCGCGCAGTAGCGCTCGGCGATGACCTCCCGCAGCTCCGGCCAGCCGGCGTGGTAGTAGCCGGTGTTGGCGGTCAGGGCGGCGATCGCCGGCGCGCACTCCGCGAGCACCTCGGTCATCAGCGCCGCGGGCATGCCGAAGGAGGCGCACGACAGGTCGATGGCCACGTCGGCGCCGCCGGGCTGGCTGGGCAGCAGCCAGCCGCCGAAGCCGGCCGGGCCGGCGCCGGGCGGCAGCATGGTCCAGGTGCCGGAGCCGCGGCGGCTCTCCAGGAAGCCTTCCTCGCGCAGCAGGTCGTAGGCGGCGGTGACGGTGGTGCGGCTCAGGCCCAGGGCGGCGGCCAGGTCGCGCTCGGCCGGGACCCGGGTGCGCAGCGCGATCCGGCCGTCCAGGATCAGGGCCCGGACACTCTGCGCCAGCGCGCGGTAGGCCGGGCGGCGCTCGGGATCGGCGGCGGCCTCGGGGCCGCCGAGGTGGGAGACCTCGCGGACCAGCCGCGCCAGGCGGGTGCTGCCCACCGTGCGGTCGGTCGTCACCAGTTCCATCGGACCGGCCATGCCACCCTCCCTCGATTGGCCCTACAGGCAAGGCCACTTGGCCTCAATACTGATGGAAGTGGCCCGCTTCGGCAAGGAATCGGGGCCGGTTTTTCCAGGGGAGGCAGGCATGAGCACGGTGTTGTCCGACCGGGCCGAGCGCGACGCGGCCGCCGGCCGCGAGGACCGGATCGCCGAGCCGGTGCCGGTCCTGGCCGGGCTGCGGGCCGGACTCGGCTGGTTGGTGGCCTTGATCCCGCGCGACCGCCGGGCGCACCGGCTGGTGCAGCTGGAGCTGGGCCTGGTGCTGTACGGCGTCAGCGACGGCATGATCCTGATGTCCGGCCTCGGGGCCAATCCGTGGGACGTCTTCCACCAGGGCCTGGCCAAGCACGTCGGGATCCAGGTCGGCACCATGACGATCCTGGTCGGCGCCGCGGTGATGCTGCTGTGGATCCCGCTGCGGCAGAAGCCCGGCTTCGGCACCATCAGCAACGTCCTCGTGATCGGCCTGGCCATGAACGCCGCGATGGCCTGGATGCCGACGCCGCACACCTGGTGGCTGCGCTGGACCGAGATGCTCGGCGCGGTGGCCCTGAACGGCGTCGCCACCGGGGCCTACATCGGCGCCGGCATGGGCCCCGGCCCGCGCGACGGCCTGATGACCGGCTACGCCGCCCGCGGCCACTCGGTCCGCGTGGTGCGGACCTCGATGGAGCTGACGGTGCTGGCCTCCGGCTGGCTGCTGGGCGGCACGGTCGGGTTCGGCACCGCGGCCTACGCGCTGCTGATCGGGCCGCTGGCGCACCAGTTCATCCCGCTGCTGGCGATCAAGCCGAAGGGCGGGGACGCTGTCGGACGCCGACCCGCTCAGGCCCCGCGGCTGGGCACCGGACGGCTCGCGGGCCCCGACAACTGCTGAGTGCCGCCGAGTACTGCCGAGCGCCGCTGGAAACCGCGGGGTGCCGCTGTACTCGTAAGAATCCGGAGCGCGTCGTCCCCGGTGGGGCCGGGGACGACGCGCTCCGGCGCTCTCCCTGCTTTCTGCTCGCTGCGGGCGGAACTAATCGGAATCCGCGCCGAATCCGCGATGGATCAGCAATGGATCAGCAATGAATCCGGGCCGAGCGCATGCCGAGTCCGGGCAAAAGCCGCGCCGATCAGAAGCCGCGGACCTTGGCCGGCCGGATCCGGGTGGCCACCGAGTAGGGCGCCATCGCCTCGCCGACCGAGCTCTTGAAGTACTTCGCCGCCCGGTCGCGGTACTTCTCCTCGAACCCCGGGACCTCGCCGGCCCCCGGATGGTCCGTCGCCAGGAACTCCACGTCCCCGGTGAAGACCATCACCTCCAGATCGTGCACACCGCCGTCGAAATGCAGCGCGACGGTGGGCCGCTCGCGCATCGAGCGCAGCCGGGCGGCGCTGTCCCGATGGAAGATCAGGAAGCTGCCGTCGCCCCAGGCGTCGCCCTCGTCGGGCTCCCACAGGAACCACACCGGATTCGGTTGCGGGACGCCCGCGCTGTTGACCGTGACCAGCCAGACGATCTCCTCCTGGCGGAGCCGGCGGCGGGTCACGGCACCGAAGTCGGTCGCCGGATCGGGCAGCACGTGCGCGGCGTCAGTCATACCGCCACGATAACCATGGGGCCTGTTACTAAGAGATCAGTTTCAGGACGGCCTGGCACAGGTCGGTCGGCAGCACGAAGGAGTCGGTCTCCGTCATGTTCAGCACGACGCCCTCGACCCCGTCGTAGTCGGCCAGCTGGAACAGCGCCTTGGCGGCCATCTCGGCCCCGCCGGTGACGCCGCCGTCCCGCTTCTGGTGGTCCATGAACAGGTCCGGCGCCGTGAACGCCATGACGTGGTTGCCCCGCGGCTGCTCCATCGTGACCACGCGCGGCCGCCCGGTCTCGTCCACCGGCACGATGTAGTGCTCGAAGGCGGCCAGGCGCGGGCCGAGGTCTTCCGTGCTCTCCAGCAGCGCCGCCTCCACCAGCACGGCGTCGATCCACCGGGCCAGGTAGTCCAGCAGCTCGTCGTCGACGCCCATCAGGAACTCCTGCTCGGCCGGCGCGGCCGGATTCACCCGCACCTCCGAGGCGGCCCGGGTCAGCGCGCCGAACAGCTCGGTCCCGGGCACCGGACCGCCGGCCGCCGCGAACGCGGCCCCGGCGTCGATCGCGGCCTGCACCTGGTCCGGGCCGGTGAACAGCCACAGCCGGCCGGGCCCGGGCGCCTGCCCGAGGGCGGGCGTGGGGATCATGCGGTCGTAGACCTTGCGCTCCGGAAACGCCTCGTTCAGCCACAGCATCGGCGCGTACCAGCCGTCGTGCGCGAGCAGCGCCCGCACCACGTCGCTGCGCGAGGCGTGCCCGCCCGCGTAATCGGCCAGAACCTCGGTCACAGGTGCCATGCGCAGCCCTCTTCGCTGTGGAAACCGGTGTGGAAACCGGTGCAGAACGTCCCGCCGGCGCCAGTCAATCAGGGTTCGTCGACGGACGACAAGAGCGGGCCGGGGATCGCTCCCCGACCCGCCCGAACGCCTGGTCCCGGTGGGTGTCCGCGACCGCTCAGCCCTTGGCGGCGGCCTTGTCGCCCTTGGGCTCGTGGACCGCGTCCACCCCGGCCTCCTTGCGCTGCGCCGCGGTGATCGGCGCCGGCGCGCCGGTCAGCGGGTCGCCGCCGGTGGCGGTCTTGGGGAACGCCATCACGTCCCGGATGGTGTCCGCCCCGGTCAGCAGCGCGACCAGGCGGTCCAGGCCGAAGGCGATCCCGCCGTGCGGCGGCGGGCCGTAGTTGAAGGCCTCCAGCAGGAAGCCGAACTGCGACTGCGCCTCCTGCGAGGACAGCCCGATCGCGTCGAACGCCCGCTCCTGCACGTCCTTGCGGTGGATACGGATCGACCCGCCGCCCAGCTCGGTGCCGTTGAGCACGAGGTCGTAGGCGTTGGACAGGGCCGAGCCCGGGTCCTTGTCGAAGGTGTCCAGACTCTCCGCGGTGGGCGCGGTGAACGGGTGGTGCACCGCGTGCCAGCCGACCTGCTCGCCCGAGGCGTCCTCGATCGGCTCGAACATCGGGAAGTCGACGACCCACAGGAACTTCCACGCGGCCTCGTCGATCAGCCCGCCGCGCTTGCCGATCTCCAGCCGGGCCGCACCCAGCAGCTCCTGGGAGGCGGTCCGCTTGCCGGCGGCGAAGAACACCGCGTCGCCGGGCTTGGCCCCGACCTTGTCGGCCAGGCCGGCCAGATGCGCCTCGGACAGGTTCTTGGCCACCGGGCCGCGCAGCTCGCCGCTCTCGGCGTCGATGACCACGTAGGCCAGGCCCCGGGCACCGCGCGCCTTGGCCCAGTCCTGCCAGCCGTCCAGCTCCTTGCGGGTCTGCGCGGCGCCGCCGGGCATCACCACGGCGCCGACGTAGGGCGCCTGGAAGACCCGGAACTCGGTGCCGGCGAAGTACTCGGTCAGCTCGGTGAGCTCCTGGCCGAAGCGCACGTCGGGCTTGTCCGAGCCGAAGCGGGACATCGCCTCGTGGTACCGCATCCGCGGCAGCGGCAGCGGGATCTCGACGCCCAGCGTCTCCTTCCACACCGCGGCCACGATCGCCTCGCCGACCTTGAGGATGTCCTCCTGGTCCACGAACGACGCCTCGACGTCCAGCTGGGTGAACTCCGGCTGCCGGTCGGCCCGGAAGTCCTCGTCCCGGTAGCAGCGGGCGATCTGGTAGTAGCGCTCCAGGCCCGCGACCATCAGCAGCTGCTTGAACAGCTGCGGGGACTGCGGCAGCGCGTACCAGGTGCCGGGCTGCAGGCGCACCGGCACCAGGAAGTCCCGCGCCCCCTCGGGGGTGGAGCGGGTCAGCGTCGGGGTCTCGACGTCGAGGAAGCCGTGCTCCTCCATGACGTCCCGGATGACCTTGGTCGCCTTGGAGCGCATACGCAGCGCCCGCGCCATCGGCTCCCGCCGGATGTCGAGGTAGCGGTACTTCAGCCGCATCTCCTCGTTGAGGTTCGAGCTCTTGTGCTCGTCGATCGGGAACGGCAGCGGCGCGGCCGGCGAGAGCACGTCGACGGTCTCGACCACGACCTCCACCTGCCCGGTCGGCAGATCCGGGTTCTCGTTGCCCTCCGGCCGCACCCGCACCTCGCCGGTGGCGGTGACGCAGTACTCGTTGCGCAGGTCGTGCACGGACTCGCTGTCCCGCACCACGACCTGCACGAAGCCGGAGGCGTCGCGCAGGTCCAGGAAGGTGACGCCCCCGTGATCGCGCCGGCGGGCGACCCACCCGGCCAGCGTGACAGTGGTGCCGGCATCGGACGCACGGAGCGTCCCCGCCTCGTGGGTGCGGATCACTTCAGCTTCTCCTGAATGATGGTGAGGATGTCGGCGAGCGGAACAGACTCCTGCTCGCCAGTCGCCAGTTCCTTGATCTGGATGACGTTCTCTGCGATGTCCCGCTCACCGAGCACCAGCGCGTAGCGCGCGCCGGAGCGGTCGGCGGCCTTCATCGCGGCTTTGATGCCTTTGTTGCCGTAGGCGAAGTCGGCGGCGATGTTGGTGCGGCGGAGGGTGGTGACGAGGTCGAAGAGGCGGCGCCGCGCCTCGTCGCCGAGCGGCACGGCGAACACCGACAGCGGCTCCACACCGGACAGCTCGACGCCCTCGGCCTCCAGCGCGAGCGCTGTGCGGTCGACGCCGAGCGCCCAGCCGACCGACGGCAGGCTCGGGCCGCCGAGCTCCTCGGACAGGCCGTCGTAGCGGCCGCCACCGCCGATCGCCGACTGCGAGCCCAGACCGTCGTGCACGAACTCGAACGTGGTCCGGGTGTAGTAGTCCAGGCCGCGGACCAGTTTGGGGTCGTCGACGAAGGCCACTCCGGCCTCGGTAAGCAGGGTGCGGACTTCTTCGTGGTAGGCGCGGCAGGTGTCGCACAGGTTGTCGATCATCAGTGGCGCGTCGACCAGCTGCTTCTGAACGGAGTCGCGCTTGTCGTCGAGCACCCGGAGCGGATTGATCTCGATCCGGGCCCGGGTCTCCTCGTCCAGGTCCAGGCCGCGCAGAAACTCCTGGAGCTTGGCGCGGTAGACCGGCCGGCACTCCTTGTCGCCGAGGGAGTTCAGCAGGATGCGGTAGTTGCGCAGCCCGAGGTCCTTGAAGGCGTCGTCGGCCAGCACGATCAGCTCGACATCCAGCGCCGGGTCCTCGGCGCCGATGGCCTCGCCGCCGACCTGGGAGAAGTGCCGGTAGCGGCCCTTCTGCGGCTTCTCGTACCGGTAGTAGGAGCCCGAGTAGTAGACCTTGATCGGCAGCCCGGCCCGCGGCATGTTCGCCTGCAGGACCGCCCGCAGGGTGGAGGCGGTGCCCTCGGGGCGCAGCGTCACCTCGTCGCCGCCCTGGGTGGTCCAGGAGAACATCTCCTTGGTGACGATGTCGGTGCTCTCCCCGACCCCGCGCTTGAACAGCGCGGTCGCCTCGAACGTGGGGGTCTCGACGTAGCCGTATCCGGCGCGCCGCAGCGGCGCCGCCATCGCCTCGCGCACGGCGACGATCCGCTCCGCCTGGGGCGGGAGCAGGTCGAACGTGCCCTTGACGGTCTCGTAAGTGCTCATGATGTCTGTGGGTATCCCTACATGCCGCGGGGTTTCACCGACAGCGGCGCGGCTTCCGTCAGGAACGGGTTCGTGGCGCGCTCGCGGCCGATCGTGGTCTGGGGGCCGTGGCCGGACAGGACGACGGTCTCGTCCGGCAGCGGCAGGCAGACGCGGGCCAGTGACGCCAGCAACTCTTCGCGGCTTCCGCCTGGGAGGTCCCAGCGGCCGACCGCTCCGGCGAACAGGAGGTCCCCGGTGAACAGCACGTGGGGGATGTCCTGCAGGCCGGGAGTCCGGAACGTCACTGAGCCCCTGGTATGGCCGGGGGCGTGGTCGACGGTGATCTCCAGGCCGGCCAGGTCCAGCACCACGCCGTCGGTGAGCTCCTTGACGTCGTCGGGCTCGGCGAACTCCAGCTTCCCGAACACCGGCGTGCCCGGGGCGATGCCCAGCCACTTCTGCGGGTCGCTCAGCATTTCGCGGTCGCCGGGGTGCACGTAGGCCGGGACGCCGTGGTCGCCGCAGACCGGGACGACGGACATGGTGTGGTCCAGGTGGCCGTGCGTCAGCAGGACGGCGACCGGCTGCAGCTTGTGCTCCCGGACCACCTCCTCGACGCCGGCGACGGCGTCCTCGCCGGGATCGATGATCACGCACTGCTCCCCGGCGCCGGGCGCCACGAGATAGCAGTTCGCACCCAGGCTTCCGGCTGGGAATCCGGCGACAAGCACGCGCGCCCCACACTTCGGTCAGCGGTCGAGAGATTTCCCTACGCAGATTACCGGCGGCGACGGGCCCTAAGCGAACTCATTGGAAGCTCACAGCTGATTTCTAGGGAATGCACCGTACACTGTCCCGCTGGAGCTTGGATCACCCCATATCCCGCTCCTCATCAGACTCGACACGACCTGGCCGACAAGGTCGACCACTTCCCGGAGGCGAATCGGTGACCAGCAAGGACCGTCAGCGAGAGCTCGAGCGCGCCCGTTACGAGCGCGTCCAGGCCCGCCTTGCCGAGCAGCAGCAGGCCGCCAAGAAGCGCAACATCATCACGGCCGCCGTCGCCGCTGTCGTGGTCGTCGGGATAGGGATCGGCGTCGCGGTTCTGACCAGCGGCAACGGCGACAAGGCGAGCCCGGCGGCCGGCTCGACGCCGACGACGTCGGCCCCGACCACGGCGGACAGCACCGCCGCCACCCCGGACGCGAGCCCGAGCTCCAGCGCCGAGAAGGTGGGCTACACCAAGACCGGCCAGGCCTCCAAGGACGTCGGCGTGCCGACCTACGACGCGGCCGAGGCGGCCAAGCCGTACACCGCGACCCTCCACTTCAGCTCCGGCGACCTCACGTTCGACGCGCTGACCACGAAGGCCCCCTACACCACGTACTCCTTCGAGTACCTGGCGAAGAAGGGCTACTTCGACAACACCAAGTGCCACCGGCTCACCACGCAGGGCATCTACGTGCTCCAGTGCGGCGACCCGAGCGCCACCGGCAGCGGCGGCCCCGGCTACCAGTTCCAGGACGAGAACCTGACCGGCGCCACCTACCCGGCCGGCACCATCGCCATGGCGAACGCCGGCCCGGGCACCAACGGCAGCCAGTTCTTCATCGTCTACAAGGACACCCAGCTGCCCGCCAGCTACACCCCGTGGGGCAAGATCACCGGCGGCCTGGACGTGGTCACCAAGATCGCCGCGGGCGGCGAGGACACCGGCTCCGGCGACGGCAAGCCGAAGCTGCCGGCCGACATCAAGAGCGTGACGATCAAATAACCCCCGCGGGCGGTGGCGGGCACGGGCCCGCACCGGGCCCGGACGGCGCTTCGACGCCGGAACGTGACGCGGGCCGTCCCCCACCCGGGACGGTCCGCGCTATTGTGTCCCACTGGATGACCGGGATCCGGATCCGTGCAGGTGTATGTGGCGGACCCGTCAGCCGACACCCGGTTCGAGAACTTGGAGGCTCATCGTGGGCGAGGCACCGGAGGCTTGGGGCCGGGTCGCCGAGGACGGCACCGTCTACGTCCGGACCGCCGACGGCGAGCGGCAGGTCGGCTCGTGGGCGGCGGGTTCCCCGGACGAGGCGCTGGCCTACTACCAGCGCAAGTTCGACGGTTTGAAGGTCGAGGTCGACCTGATCGCCAACCGGCTGAAGCAGTCGGGCCCCTCGGCGCCGTCCCCGAAGGACGCCCTGGACAAGATCGGCAAGCTCCGCGAGCAGATCACCGGCGCGGCCGCGGTCGGCGACCTGGACGGCCTGCTGGCCCGCCTGGACGGCCTGGTGGAGCTGGCCGAGCAGCGCCGCGCCGAGCACCGCGCGGCGCGCGAGCAGCAGCAGGCCGACGCCCGGCAGGCCAAGCAGGCGCTGGCCGAGGAGGCCGAGCGGCTGGCGGTCAGCACCGAGTGGCGGGTGGCCGGCGACCGGATGAAGGTGCTGCTCGACGAGTGGAAGGCGGCGCCGCGGCTGGACCGCAAGACCGACGACGAGCTGTGGCACCGCCTGTCGCAGTCCCGCTCGGCCTTCGCCAAGCGCCGCAAGCAGCACTTCGCCGAGCTGGACCAGCAGCGGGTGCAGATCCGCTCGCACAAGGAGCGCCTGATCGCCGAGGCCGAGGCGCTGCAGGACAGCACCGACTGGAACATCACCGCCGGCCGCTTCCGCGACCTGATGGGCGAGTGGAAGACCGCCGGCCGGGCCCAGCGCGACGTCGAGGACGAGCTCTGGAAGCGCTTCAAGGCGGCGCAGGACACCTTCTTCGCGGCCCGCAACGCCGTCCTGGACGAGCGCAGCGGCGCCGAGCGCGAGAACCTGGCCGCCAAGGAGGTGCTGGTGGTGGAGGCCGAGGCCCTGCTGCCGATCACCGACCACCGCGCGGCCCGCACCGCCCTGCGCTCCCTCAACGAGCGCTGGGAGGCCATCGGCCCGGTACCGCGCGACGCCCGCCAGCGCATCGAGGGCCGGCTCCACACCGTGGACCGCGCGATCGCCGACGCCGAGGCGGCGGAGCTCTCGCGCAAGGACCCGGAGAAGCGGGCCCGCGCCGAGGCCACGGTCGAGCAGCTGCGCACGGCGATCGCGAAGCTCCAGACGCAGGCGGAGAAGGCGCGGGCGGCGGGACAGGAGAAGAAGGTCGCCGAGGCGGAGGCTTCGATCGCGGCGCGGCAGGAGTGGCTGACGGAGGCTGAGAAGGCGCTGGCCGAGTTCACTCGGTGAGGGTTGGGGTGGGGTGGTTGGTTGGTTGGGCCGCCGGCTCGGCTGGTTGGGCTGGCTCGGTTGGTTGGGCTGGCTCGGTTGGTTGGGCCAGATCCGGCGGCTCGATCGGCTCGGTTGGTTGGGTCGGCACGGTTGGTTGGGCCAGCTCGGTTGATTGGGCCGCTGGCTCGGCTGGTTGGGCCGGACCAGGCGGCTCGGTCGGCTCAGCTGGTTCGGCTGGTTCGGCTGCTTGCGGTAGTTCGGTCGGCTGGACTGCTTGTGGCGGCTC
Source organism: Catenulispora yoronensis (assembly GCF_039531695.1). NCBI lineage: Bacteria > Bacillati > Actinomycetota > Actinomycetes > Catenulisporales > Catenulisporaceae > Catenulispora > Catenulispora yoronensis. The sequence continues at coordinate 54,864 of NZ_BAAAQN010000055.1, read as the reverse complement.
GATCGGCTCGGCTGCTTCGGCTGCTCACAGTGGTTCGGTCGGCTGGACTGCTTGCGGCGGCTTGGCTGACTCAACTGCTTGCGGCGGCTCGCTCGGCGGCTCGACTGCTTGCGGAAGCTCCGTCGGCTCTGTCCGTTCCACCGGCTCTGTCCACTCCGCCAGCTCCAGCCACTCGGCTGGTCAAGGTGTAAGGCCCGGCGTCCGGGTGCGCTCCTGAGGGAGGGCGCCCGGGCGCTTTTTCGCGTCAGCCCGGCCACCGGCTGGCGCGGCATGGCACTTCGGCCGACGGGCTACATTCCGTCTCCGGTGATCGCTAAGGTGTGCGACGTGCGGATGCGAGTCCTGGCGCGGACGTTGTCTCCGGCGCGTAAGGGGTTGATCGTGGCGGTCGCCACGTATCTCGCGATGCTGCTCGCATTCCTTGTCAGCGGTCAGGGCACCAGGGCCGCGCTGTGGCTCGTCACCGGTGGATTCGGGCTGCTGGCCGGAGGCCTGCCGTGGATGCTGCTGGCGCTGTGCCGGGACTACGTCGTGAACCCGGCGGCGCTGTGGCGCACCGTCGTGGTGGAGGGCGTGGCGACCTCCGAGGGGTACACCGTGCCGCCGCATCCGTCCGACGAGAGCTTCGTGCTGCACCGGGTCTACGAGTTCACGACGCTGCACGGGGAGAAGCGGCGGGCCGGCAGCCGGGCGACGTTCCGGGAGACGCCGGAGGGCAAGGTGGGGATCCGGTACGACCCGCGGCGTCCGACCGACATCTGGCCCGCGCGGGTGGCGCCGGCGACGGCCGCCGCCGGGGTGGTGCTCGCGGTACTGATGCTGACGGCGGCGATGTTCGCGTTGAGCGGGGCGGTGGGATTCGGGACGGCTACTTTCACCTAGTTTCCCAGCCTGACGTCCGCCTGCGGGATCGAGGTGGCACCGCTCCTCGGCCCCTCCCCCATCGCCCGAACGCCCCGGCCCGGCGGGCGCCCGCTCCGCTCCGGCCGTAGTCATGAACCATGGCCCAGGCTGACGAAGTCCTCGCATTCGGCGTCCAGACCCGCGACGAGCGCGCCATCCTGGAGTCCGCCTTCGCCGGCCGCTACCCGCTCCGCTGCCTGGACGTCGTGCTGAACGAGGACACCGCACCGCTGGCCGACGGCTACGAGGTGGTCAGCGCCAGCGTCAACGCCGACCTGTCGGCCCCGGTCCTGCGGCGGCTCGACACCGGCGGCACCAAGGCCGTCTGCCAGCGCTCGACCGGCTTCAACAACATCGACCTCGACGAGGCCGAACGCCTGGGCCTCTACATCGCCCGCGTCGACTACTACTCCCCCTACTCGGTCGCCGAGTTCGCCTGGACCCTCGCCCTGGGCCTGGACCGCAACCTGCCCCGCGCCACCATCCGCACCCGCGACTTCGACTTCCGCCTCGACGGCCTCCTGGGCCGCGACGTCCACGGCCGCACCATCGGCGTGATCGGCACCGGCAAGATCGGCGAGAGCTTCGCCCGCATCGCCGCCGGCTTCGGCGTGACCCTCCTGGGCTGGGACGCCCGCCCCAACCCCGCCTGCGAAGCCCTGGGCCTGACCTACGTCCCCCTTCCCGACCTCCTGGCCGCGAGCGACGTGATCAGCCTCCACGTCCCCCTCCTCCCGGAGACCCACCACCTGATCGACGCCCCGGCCCTGAGCACCATGAAACCGGACGCCCTCCTGATCAACACCTCCCGCGGCGGCCTGATCAACAGCGAAGCCCTGGTCAAAGCCCTGAAAGAGCACCGCCTCGGCGGCGTGGCCCTGGACGTCTACGAGGAGGAGGCCGGCGTCTTCTTCTACGACCGGAGCCACGAGGTGGTGGCCGACGACGTCCTGGCGCGGCTGATGACGTTCCCGAACGTACTCGTGACTTCGCACCAGGCGTACTTCACGCGCGACGCGGTGGAACAGATCGTGAACACGACCCTGGCGAACGTCGACGCGTACTACGCGGGGCGGAGGACGGCGGCGACGTTGGTGCCGCGGGGGTGAGGGGGTGAGGGGGTGAGGGGGTGAGGGGTGGGTCGGGTCTCGGGGGGCGGGTCGAGGAATCAGTCGACGTCGAAGATCTCGGCGGCGGTGGTCGCGGTGATAGCACGGTCAAGCCAGGTGTTGAGCTGGTCCGCGTCACTGCACACGCTGTACAACGCCCGCTGTTCCTGGCTCACGCGGATCTCTCGCCGATCAAGAATTTGGTTGATCGCAGTAATGAGCCCCTCAGCGACTCCTTCGGCACGCCCTTCAGCGACTCCCTCAGCACGCCCCTCATCCCGCAACATCCGCGAGAAAGACGACCGGTAGAAAGAACTGTCCAACGTCATCATCTGCCTCCAGATCGCACCGGCCGGGGTGTCCTCCAGGCCGACAAGTGTGAGTTCGGCCGGGTCGTGCGCAGTGTGTCGATACGCGGCTCCAGGGCGGATTTCCGTCACGTCGTCAGAGATGACCGACAACGTGTCGGGGGCCGGAACATCCAGTCCCAGTACGCGAAAAGTCGCCTCGCGCGAAGAACCGACCATAGCTGGGACGATAACCGCCGCGAGTTCATGCTTTCGAGCGGCATCGGTCACTTTCGCCGAACGTGCGAATTCGCTCAAGGTTTCGGCACGGCTGCCGCCGCCCAGCCGCCCAGCCGCCCCTACCTACCCATGCTTCGCACTAGTCACCCGATAAACATCAAACACCCCTTCAACCCCCTTAACCGCCTTCAACACCGCCCCCAAATGCGCCGGATCCGCCATCTCGAACGTGAACCGCGAGATCGCCACCCGGTCGCGGCTCGTCGTCACCGACGCCGACAGGATGTTCACATGCTGGTCCGACAGCACTCTCGTCACGTCCGACAGCAGTCGGGACCGGTCCAGGGCCTCGACTTGGATCGCGACTAGAAACATGGACGCCCCACCCGGCGACCATGACACCTCCACCATTCGTTCGGGCTGGGCGGCCAGCGATTCGACGTTGGAGCAGTCGGCGCGGTGGACGGAGACGCCCGAGGCGCGGGTGATGAAGCCGATGATCTCGTCGCCGGGGACGGGGGTGCAGCAGCGGGCGAGTTTCACCCAGATGTCGTCGGCGCCCTTCACCAGGACGCCCGGGTCGCCGGAGGGGCGGGCCTGGCCGCGGCGGGACAGCTTCTCGATGTTGCCCGGGACGGTGGCCTCGGCCAGGTCCTCGGTCGCGCCCTCCTCGCCGCCGAGCAGGTGCAGCAGGCGGTGCACCACGTGCTGGGCCGAGACGTGCCCCTCGCCGATCGCCGCGTACAGGGCGCTGATGTCGGCGTGGCGCAGGTCGTGGGCGACGGTGGCCAGGGACTCGGAGGTCATCAGGCGCTGGAGCGGCAGCCCCTGTTTGCGCATGGCCTTGGCGAGCTGCTCCTTGCCCTGCTCGACCGCCTCCTCGCGGCGCTCCTTGGTGTACCACTGGCGGATCTTGTTGCGGGCGCGGGGGGAGGCGACGAAGGACAGCCAGTCGCGGCTGGGGCCGGAGTTGGGCGCCTTGGAGGTGAAGATCTCCACCACGTCGCCGTTGTCCAGGCGGCTGTCCAGCGGGACCAGGCGGCCGTTGACGCGGGCCCCTATGGTGTGGTGCCCGATCTCGGTGTGGACCGCGTAGGCGAAGTCGACCGGGGTGGAGCCCGAGGGCAGCGCCATCACCATGCCCTTGGGCGTGAAGACGTAGACCTCGGCGGTGGACAGGTCGAAGCGCAGCGCGTCGAGGAACTCGTTCGGGTCCGCGGTCTCCTTCTGCCAGTCCAGCAGCTGCCGCAGCCACGCCATGTCGCCGCCGGGGTTGGTGCCGGCGCCGTTGGACGGCTTGCGGACGCCCTCGACCGCGTCCTCCTTGTACTTCCAGTGCGCCGCCACGCCGTACTCCGCGCGCCGGTGCATCGCGAAGGTGCGGATCTGCAGCTCCACCGCCTTGCCGCCGGGGCCGATCACCGTGGTGTGCAAGGACTGGTACATGTTGAACTTCGGCATCGCGATGTAGTCCTTGAACCGGCCCGGGACCGGGTTCCACCGCGCGTGGATGGCGCCGAGCGCCGCGTAGCAGTCGCGGACCGAGTCCACCAGGACCCGGATGCCGACCAGGTCGTAGATGTCGGCGAAGTCGCGGCCGCGGACGATCATCTTCTGGTAGACCGAGTAGTAGTGCTTGGGCCGGCCGGTGACGGTGGCCCGGATCTTGGCCTCGCGCAGGTCGGTGTGCACCGCGTCGATGACCTGGCTCAGGTACTCCTCGCGCTTGGGCGCGCGCTCGGAGACCAGGCGCACGATCTCGTCGTACATCTTCGGGTAGAGGATGGCGAACGCCAGGTCCTCCAGCTCCCACTTGATCGTGTTCATGCCCAGCCGGTGCGCCAGCGGGGCGTAGATCTCCAGCGTCTCGCGGGACTTGCGCTCCTGGCTCTCGCGCTTCATGTAGCGCATGGTCCGCATGTTGTGCAGCCGGTCGGCGAGCTTGATCACCAGCACCCGGATGTCCCGGGCCATGGCCACGACCATCTTGCGCACGGTCTCGGCCTGCGTGGCCTCGCCCAGCTTCACCTTGTCCAGCTTGGTGACGCCGTCGACCAGCAGCGCGATGGTGTCGCCGAAGTCGGCGCGCAGCATGTCCAGCGTGTAGTCGGTGTCCTCGACGGTGTCGTGGAGCAGCCCGGCGCACAGCGTCGGCACGTCCATGCCCAGCTCGGCCAGGATGGTGGTGACGGCCAGCGGGTGCGTGATGTACGGGTCGCCGCTCTTGCGGCGCTGGCCGCGGTGGTGCTTCTCGGCGATCGCGTACGCCTGCTCGACCGGCTTCAGGTCGGCCTTCGGGTGATTGGCCCGGATGATCTTGAACATCGGGTCCAGCACCGGCGGCGGTCCTCCGCTGCGGGTGCTGCCCAGGCGCGCCAGGCGCGCGCGGACCCGGCTGGAGCTGGGCCGCGAGGAACCGGTGCGGTCGACGGCGACCGACGGCGCCGGGACCGGCGGCGCGGTCGGCAGCGTCGGCACGGCCGGGGCCTTGGCGGCCTGCGGCTGCGGCGAGGGCCGCGAGGCGGACGGCGGCGGCGCGGTCCGGGGAGCTATGGCCGAGGGCGCCGAACCGGCCTGCGCGGCGGAAGTGGAGCCGGAGGAGCCGGCCGAACCTGAAGAGGGAGAAGCAGCTGAGGAGCTTGAGGAACCTGAGGAGCTGGAAGAACCTGAGGAGCTTGAGGAACCCGAGGAGCTCGAAGCACCTGCGGAGCCCGAGGAGGAAGCGGGCCCAGAAACAGCAGCGACTGAAGGCGAACCCGCACCGCCGGACTTCGCCGACGGCCCTGACCGCCCTGCCGGCCCGTTCTGGCCACCGGAGGCCGCCGCACCGCCCGAAGCGCCCTTGGCGCCGCCGGCCGACCCGGAAGCCGCACCAGCGCCATTCTCGGCCGCACTCGCGCCGGCCTCACCGGAGCCCGAGCCGGAACCGGAACCAGAACCGCCGCCAGAGCCGGAGCTCCCGCCAGAACCAGAACCAGAACCAGAACCAGAACCAGGGTGAGAACCAGAACCGCCACCGGAACCCTTGCCGGCCCCGGCACCGCCCCGCCCCTTCTTCCGCTCATCCCCCGCAGCGGATCCCCCGCCGCGCCCCGACGTGGCAGCAGCCCCGTTCGCGCCAGCTCCCGGCTCCCGGCCCGCGGCTCCGCCGCCGGCCGCGCCGGATCCGGACGTCGTCCCGACCTGCTCCTTCGTCGTCAAGCGCGACCCCTCTCACGTCGGTGGGTGTGCCAAGTGTAACGACCTCTGTCTTGACATTGTTTCCCACTCCTGCGATCGGCAGGTCACACCAGCAGCAACGTGTGGATCCCGGCCTCGGGGACGGACGCCGCGAAGCGGTCGCGGCCGGCCAGGAAGCCCAGCTCCATCAGCACCGACAGGCCCACCGGCACCGCGCCGGCGTCGCGGACCAGCTTCGCGGCCGCCACGGCGGTGCCGCCGGTGGCCAGGATGTCGTCGACGATCATGACGCGCTCGCCGGGCTCGAAGGCGTCGCGGTGCACCTCTATGGTCGCGGTGCCGTATTCGAGCTGGTAGTCCTCGCGGAAGGTGGCGCGCGGCAGTTTGCCGGCCTTGCGCACCGGGACGAAGCCGACGCCGGCCGCCAGCGCCACCGGGGCGGCCAGTATGAAGCCCCGGGCCTCCAGCCCGGCCACGCGGGTGGCCCCGGACGCCCGCACCTGCTCGGCCATCGCGCCCACCACGGCGCCGAACGCCGCCGGGTCGCCGAGCAGCGGGGTGATGTCCTTGAACACGACGCCCGGCTGCGGGTAGTCGGGGACGTCGAGAATGCGAGTGGCGAGGACCTGGTCCAGAACCGGAGGTTCCAGAAGGTCCCCGCCACCGGGGTTTTCGGGGAAGCTCACCGAGTGAGCTTACCCCGCGCTCTCATCGTCCCCGCGCCGCTCGCGACGCGGGGAGCGCGCTGAGGGCCGAGCTGTCGGAGCGGCGGATCAGCGCCGCTTCCCGCTGGGCCGGTTCCGGCCGCGGTCGCCCCGCACCGGCTGGTTCCGCGGCCCGCGCGGCAGGTCCCGCGGCGTGGTCTCGGGGATCTCGTCCAGTTCCTCGCCGTCCTCGCCGTCCGCGTCGCCGCCGAGGTAGGACCCCGGCACCCGCTCCTGCACCGGGACCGTGCGCTCGGCCCGGGCCGCGGCCTTGGCCTGCGCGCCGGCGGTCTTGCGCTTGAGCGCGCGCATCTCCGGCTCGCGCTCCTTCAGGTCGGCCAGCAGCGGGGTGGCGATGAAGATCGAGGAGTAGGTGCCGACCGCGATACCGACCAGCAGCGCCAGCGCCAGGTCCTGGAGCACGCCCGCGCCGCCGACCAGGGTGCCGGCGAACAGCAGCGCGGCCACCGGGATCAGGGCGATCAGCGAGGTGTTCAGCGACCGGATCAGGGTCTGGTTGACCGCCAGGTTCGCGGCCTGGGTGTAGCTCAGGTCGGTCTTGGAGCTGCCCAGGCCCTTGGTGTTCTCCCGGACCTTGTCGAACACCACGACGGTGTCGTAGAGCGAGTAGCCCAGGATGGTCAGGAAGCCGATCACGGTGGCCGGCGAGACCTCGAAGCCGACCAGCGCGTAGATGCCGGCCGTGATCACCAGGTCGTGGGCCAGGGCGATGACGCCGGACAGCGCCATCTTCCACTCGTAGAACACCGCCAGGTAGATCAGCACCAGCACGACGAAGATCACCAGACCCTCGATCGCCTTCTGGGTGATCTCGTGGCCCCAGGAGCCGGAGACCAGGTTGGTGGTGATCTCGTTCGAGTCCTTGACCCCGGCGTCCTTGGCGATGACGTCGCGGACCTTGGTCTGCTCCTCCGGGGTCAGCGGCGTGGTCTTGACGATCACGTGCCGCTTGCCGACCACGTCGGCGACCTGCACCGTCGGGTCCTTGCTGATCTCCGCGACGTGGGTCTTGACGGTCTCCACGCTCAGCGTCTCGGACTTGACGTCGAACTGCGAGCCGCCGCGGAAGTCCAGGCTGAACTTCAGCCCGAAGATCAGCAGCGAGGCCACCGAGACCAGCAGCAGCACGCCCGAGACGGTGTACCAGCGCTTCTGCTTGCCGATGAAGTCGTAGGAGACCTCGCCGCGGTACAGGCGGTTGCCCCAGCTGTTGGAGGCGGACATCAGGCTTCCATCCCTTCCGCAGAGCCCTGGCGGCGGGCGGCGGCGCGGCGGTCGACGATCGATTGGCGCAGGCCCGGGGACTTCTTGACGCCCAGGCGGTTCGGGTCCAGACCGGACCAGGGGTGGCCGTCGGCGAAGAACTTCCGGCGGGCGAGCAGGGTGACCACCGGCTTGGTGAACATGAACACCACGATGATGTCCAGCAGGGTGGTCAGGCCCAGGGTGAACGCGAAGCCCTTCACGGTGCCGACCGAGACCTCGTAGAGCACGAAGGCGGCCAGGAAGGACACGAAGTCCGAGGAGATGATGGTGCGCCGGGCCCGGGTCCAGCCGTGGTCCACCGCGGTGCGCAGGGACCGGCCCTCACGGACCTCGTCGCGCAGTCGTTCGAAGTAGATGACGAACGAGTCCGCGGTGATGCCGATGGCCACCACCAGACCGGCCACGCCGGCCAGCGAGAGCCGGAAGCCCATCGCCGGGCCCAGCAGGGTGGCCAGCGCGTAGGTCAGGACCCCGGAGATCACCAGCGAGGCGACGGCCACCACGGCCAGGCCGCGGTAGTAGACCACCAGGTACAGGATGACCAGCGCCATGCCGATCGCGCCCGCGATCAGGCCGGCGGTCAGCTGGTTGCCGGCCAGCGAGGCCGAGATCTGCGAGACGTCGCCCTGCTCGAAGGTGATCGGCAGCGAGCCGTACTTCAGCACGTTGGCCAGGTTCTCGGCCTCCGACTGGGTGAAGGTGCCGGTGATCCGGGCGTTCCCGTCGGTGATCGGGGTCTGCACGGTGGCCGCGCTGTAGACGGTGCCGTCCAGGTCGACCGCGAAGCTGCCCTGGTTCTGGTACAGCAGCGTGGTGACCGCGCCGAAGTCCTTGGCGCCCTTGCCGTTGAAGGACAGGTCGACTTCCCAGGCCCCGGTCAGGATGGCGTTCGCGCCGCCGGCCTGCTCGGCGTTGGCCGAGGCGCCGGACAGGTCCTTGCCGTCGACGTCGGCCGGGGCCAGCAGGTAGGGGATGTGCCGGGTGAAGTCACAGCCGACCGCGAACTTCTCCGGGCCGAACAGGCTGCCCAGGTCCGACGGCGGGTGCAGGCAGTCGATGGTCGAGTACAGCGCCAGCACGTCGGCGCTGGGCTGCGCCTCCTTCGGCGTGCCGTCCGGGGTGACGTCCGGCGGGCCCGAGGAGCTCGGGGCGGCCGGCGTGGCCGCCGGGGTGGTGGCGCCGGAGGCCGGGGCCGTGGAGGCGGCCGAGCCGGAGGAGCCGGCGCTCGCCGTGGCGGTGCCCGAGGGCGTGGCCGGCGCCGAGGAGCTGCCGGTCGGGTTCGAGGACGGAGCCTCGTCGGCGGCCTTCAGACCGGAGTCGGCCACCCGGTGCTGGCTGCTGGTGGCCCCGGAGGTCGGGGTCGTGGCCTTGGCACCGGTGCTGCTGCCGGCGGCCGGAGTGGCCGAACCGGACGGCGAGGCCGTACCGGTGGCCGTGCCCGAGGGGCTGGCGCTGCCGGACGGGGTCGCCGAGCCGGACGGGCTGCTGCTCGGCGAGGTCGGCGTGGCGGCCACCGGGGCTGGCGTGGTGCGCTCGGCCACCCCGTAGGCGGTCGGGTTCGGCACCACGATCCGGAAGTAGAGCTTGGCGGTCTGGCCCAGCTGCTTGAGCATTTCCGAGGAGTTCTTGCCGGGCACGTCGACCTGGATCGCCTTGCTGCCCTGCTTGGTCACCTCGGCCTCGGAGACACCCTGGCCGTTGACCCGGTTGCGCATGATCTGCAGCGCGGTGTCCATGTCGGCGGCCGACGGGGTGCCGCCCTTGGCGGTCATCGTCATGGTGGTACCGCCGGCCAGGTCGATGCCCAGCTGCGGCGCGCGGTGCCCGGTGCCGATCATGGTGCCCACGAGGACCATGATCACGGCGGCCAGCACCGTCAGGGGGGTCCATGGGCTCGTCTTGCGGTTTCGGGACCGCGGAGCCTTCGATCCGGCCAAGGGATTCGTCCGTCTCTTCGTGTCGTGTCGTGATCCGTCGCCGGCGCGTCGGTCACACCCCACGCCGCCCGCCGCCTCGGCCCGGTTGGCATCCGGGACGGCGGTGCGACCTTACAGGTTTTCGCTGAGCAAGCCTTCTGTCTTGTGAAGCCGTTCCGTGCCGGGGGTTACGGCTTCGCGACGGGCTCGGCGTCCTTGGCCGTCGCGACCGGGACCGCGTCGGCCTCCGGCTCGGCGTCGGCCTCGGCCGCGAGGCCGTCCGCGTCGTGCGTCGCTTCGTGCGTCGCGTCCGGCGTTCCGGCGTCGGCCGGGACGTCGCCGATCCCGCCGGGCGTCGGCGCGTCGGCACCGTCCTCGGCGCCCTCCTCCTCGTCGGCCATGATGATGCCGACGATCGCGGGCTTGCCGAACTTGATCCGCGTGCCGGGGGTGGTCTCCACGATGGCCCAGTCGTCGCCGACCTCGACCACGGTGCCCATGATCTGGGCGGTGGTCCGCACCTGGGCGCCGGGCTGCAGGTGGTCGAGCAGATTCACCTGTTGCTGCCGGGCGCGCTTCTGCGGCCGGATCATCATGAAGTAGAACATGGCCCCGATCAGGACGATCCAGATCAGGAAGACGGGAGATCCCATGGTGTCGCTGGTCCTTGGTGAAGACCGCCGGCGCCGGGCCGGGAGGTCGCTGGTAGGCGGTGGGGGGCACCGCCCGACTCGCGGAGTTTATGCGAGTGGATACGCCCCGAACAACGGTCCGGGGCCCACGGCCGGTTCCCGTGACTCAACGTAGTCGAAATCGTCCGGAAGTTGTGAACCGCCTGCGTTCGAGGGGCCGCAAGTCGCCTGGTGGGGGCACTGTGGCCACTGAGTCTGAAACTTTTTGCCCGCTGTGTCCGATCTCGTCCGGATCGTGGACGGGATCGCCTGGTCACGGGGCGCTGAGCCCGAAATGGGCCCAGGCCGCGGCGGTCGCGATCCGGCCCCGCGGGGTGCGGGCCAGCAGGCCCTCGCGGACCAGGAACGGCTCGGCGACCTCCTCGACCGTCTCGGACTCCTCGCCGACCGCGACGGCCAGCGTGGACAGCCCGACCGGGCCGCCGCCGAACAGCTTGAGCAGCGCGTGCAGCACCGCGCGGTCCAGGCGGTCCAGGCCGCGCTCGTCGACCTCGTAGACGGCCAGCGCCGCCCGGGCGATCTCCAGCGTCACCGCGCCGTCCGCCTTGACCTCGGCGTAGTCCCGGACCCGGCGCAGCAGCCGGTTGGCGATCCGCGGGGTGCCCCGGGAGCGGCCGGCGATCTCCCGGGCGCCGTCGGGGTCGATGCGCACGCCCAGCAGCCGCGCCGAGCGGTTGACCACGTGCTCCAGGTCCTGCGGGCTGTAGAACTCCAGGTGCGCGGTGAAGCCGAAGCGGTCGCGCAGCGGGGCCGGCAGCAGGCCGGAGCGGGTGGTGGCGCCGACCAGGGTGAACGGCGGCAGCTCCAGCGGGATCGCGGTGGCGCCGGGGCCCTTGCCGACGATCACGTCGACCCGGAAGTCCTCCATCGCCATGTAGAGCATCTCCTCGGCGGGCCGGGACATGCGGTGGATCTCGTCCAGGAACAGCACCTCGCCCTCGGCCAGCGAGGACAGGATGGCCGCCAGGTCGCCGGCGTGCTGGATGGCCGGCCCGGAGGTGATCCGGATCGGGACCGCCAGCTCGGTGGCGATGATCATGGACAGCGTGGTCTTGCCCAGGCCGGGCGGCCCGGACAGCAGCACGTGGTCCGGCGCCGCGCCGCGCATCCGCGCGGCGTCCAGCACCAGCGAGAGCTGGTCGCGGACCTTGGGCTGGCCGACGAACTCGGCCAGCCGCTTGGGCCGCAGCGCCGCCTCGGCCGCCTGCTCCTCGGGGTCGCCGGTGACGGCGCTGCCCGAGACGAGGCGTTCGGTTTCCTGTTCCACGGCGGGGGCTCTCCTGGCTGGTGCTGGCTGGGTCCGGCTGGTGCTGGCTGATGCTGACTGGGTCCGGCTGGGTCTGGCTGGTGCTGACTGGCCGGCTGGTGCCGACCGGGTCCGGCAGGGCTGGTTCCGATCCGGTGCCGGCCGGGTCCGATCAGGCGTCGGTCTCGGCCGGTGTCGGTCGGTGCCGGTGCCGACCGGTGCCGGTCGGTACCGGCCGGCGACAGAGCTCGTCCATCCTGCCAGGTCCGGCCGACAGAAGGCCGAGCGGCCTCAAGGCGCCCGGAACAGCAGGGGCCTGAGCAGCTCGCCGAGCGCCATCAGCATCCGCGGTCCGACCGGGACCCGGTCCCGCGGCGGCTGGTAGTGCACGAAGTCGAAGCCGAGCCGCCAGGCCAGCGCGCCGTCGGTGGCCAGCTGGTCCCCGACCACCAGGCCGGGGCGCGGAAGGTCCCGATATTCGTTGACCCGCAACGGTTTGTCGGCCGAGGAGCGGTAGCCGATCCGGGTGTCCGGCAGGCCCGGCAGCGCCGTCGGCCGGCGGGCGGAGTTGGTGGAGAACAGCACCACCTCGCGGTCCGGCAGGTGCTCCAGCCGGCGGAGCGTCTCGGCCAGCCCGGCGTCCAGGGCGGCGGTGTCGGTGTCCCAGATCGCCACCAGCGGTTCGACGTCGAAGACCAGCGACCGGGAGCCGAGCCCTCCGATCAGGGTCCAGACCTCGTCCAGCGTCGTCGTTTCGTACAAGGCCACCTGGCGCATCGCCGTCTCCGTTTCCCGCTCGCCGTTCCGGTTCCCGCCCCCTGTCAGCACGTCGCTTTCCCGCCGGTCCGCGCTCGCCGCCCACCCGCCGAAGTGCTGGTTCTCCGCCAGCGCGGCTACTTCTTCATCGTCCGCAGCGCCGCCTTCAGCAGCGGCCCGAGCTGGACGGTCTGCCCGGCCGCCTCCTGCTCGGCGGCCAGCGGCGCCACCGAGGTCACCGCGTCGTCGGCCTCGCGGGCCGACCAGCCCAGCCCGGTCAGCGCCTCCAGCAGCTGGATCCGCCAGGAGCCCAGGCCGGCCCGGGTCCAGCCGTTCTGGGCCTGGCCCGGGACCGCGCCGGACGGCGGGCCCAGCCGCTCCTTGAGCTCCAGCAACAGCCGCTGGGCGCCCTTCTTGCCGATGCCGGGAACCTGGGTCAGGGCCGCCTCGTCCCCGGTCATGAAGATCATCCGCAGTGTGTCCGGGGCGTGCACCGACAGCATCGCCTGCGCCACCTTGGGGCCGATGCCGCTGGCGGTCTGGAGCAGTTCGAAGACCACGCGCTCGTCGTCGCTGCCGAACCCGAACAGGGTCAGCGAGTCCTCGCGGACCACCAGCGCGGTGTAGAGCTTGGCCGGCTCGCCGACGGTCAGCGCGGCCAGCGTCGCGGGCCCGCAGTGCACGAGCATGCCGACCCCGCCCACCTCGACCACGGCGCTGGCCGGGTTCACCGCGGCCACCGGGCCGGACACGAAGGCGATCACGCGCCACTCCTCACTGTGCTGACTGTGCTGCCGTTCCCGTTCCCTCGGGAACCGTCGGCCGGGCCGCCGCCGACCGCGATCGTGCCCGCGTCCGGGTACCCGTTCGCGGACCCGTACACCCGACCGGTCCTGGTGCGATTCTCGGGCATCCCCGGGCTCACCGCTGCTTCGCGATCGCGGCCGCGAGCCGGTTCTGCGCCGTGCCGCGCCAGATGTGGCAGATCGCCAGGGCCGCGGCGTCCGCGGCGTCGGCCGGCTTGGGCGGCTCGGCCAGCCGCAGCACCCGGGCCACCATGGCGGCCACCTGGTCCTTGTCGGCCCGGCCCGAGCCGCTGATCGCGGCCTTGACCTCGCTGGGGGTGTGCAGCGCCACCGGCAGTCCGCGGCGCGCGGCCACCAGCATCGCCACCGCGCTGGCCTGGGCCGTGCCCATGACGGTGCGCACGTTGTGCTGGCTGAACACCCGCTCGACGGCCACCGCCTCCGGGCGGTGCTCCTCGAACCACTCCTCCAGCCCGATCTCAATCCGCAACAGCCGCTGGGCCAGGTCCAGGTCCGGCGGGGTGCGCACCACTCCGACCCCGATCAGGGTCAGCGGCCGCCCGGGCGTGCCCTCGACCACGCCGACGCCGCAGCGGGTCAGCCCCGGATCGACCCCCAGCACCCGCACGCGCGCCCGACCTCTCCGATGGCTGAAACAGCAGTTCCCTTCCGCCGAAGCCTAGCGGCGCGGGCGGACAGGAACGACGAAGCCGGGCCGCGTGCGGCGGGCCCGGCTTCGTTTCCGGGGCGGTTCCCGGGGCGGACTCAGGGGTCGGACGGGGTGGAACAGGGCGGAACAGGGCGGAGCCGCGGGTCACGCGGCGGCGATGATCTCCACTTCGACCAGCCATTCCGGGACCAGGGTCTGGGCGCACATCATGATGGTCGGCACCAGGCGGCCGCCCAGGGCGTCCACCCGGGCCCGGCTGACCGGCTCGTCGTAATCGACGTCCCGGATGTACTGCACGACCCGGACCACGTTGTCCACGGTCATGTCCGCGGCGGCCAGCAGCCGCCGCAGGTTGTCCCAGACCAGACCGATCTGGGCCTTGATGTCCTGGCCCGCGACGCCCTCGGGGTCCAGGCCCATCGTGCCGGAGGTGTAAAGGAAACGAGTGGGATTGCGCACTTCAGCGGCATGTGCGTATTCACCGCCCACGGGGGCGTATATGCCGTCCGACGGGCTGTGCTCGACGATTTCCATGGCGGAAACCATATAAGGGTTCGAACCCCAACAACAGGCTCGAACCCTTATACCGGAAAAACTGGCGCGGAACTCCCGATTAAGCGTCGATCTTTTCCATGACCTCGTCGGAGACGTCGAAGTTGGCGTAGACGTTCTGGACGTCGTCGCTGTCCTCGAGGGCCTCGATGAGCCGGAAGACCTTGCGCGCGCCGTCCTCGTCCAGCGGCACCTGGACCGAGGGCAGGAACGAGGACTCGGCCGACTCGTAGTCGATGCCGGCCTCCTGGAGCGCCGAGCGCACCGGGATCAGGTCGGCGGCCTCGCTCACCACCTCGAAGGCCTCGCCGAGGTCGTTGACCTCTTCGGCGCCGGCGTCCAGGACCGCGCCCAGGATGTCGTCCTCGGACAGCGGGCCGGCCTTGGGGACGATGACCACGCCCTTGCGCGTGAACATGTACGCCACCGAGCCGGGGTCGGCCATCGAGCCGCCGTTGCGGGTCATGGCGACCCGGACCTCGGAGGCGGCGCGGTTGCGGTTGTCGGTGAGGCACTCGATCAGCACCGCCACGCCGTTCGGGCCGTAGCCCTCGTACATGATGGTCTGCCAGTCGGCGCCGCCGGCCTCGGCGCCGGAGCCGCGCTTGACCGCGCGGTCGATGTTGTCGGCCGGCACCGAGTTCTTCTTGGCCTTCTGGACCGCGTCGAAGAGTGTGGGGTTGCCTGTGACATCTCCACCGCCGGTCTTGGCGGCGACTTCGATGTTCTTGATCAGCCGGGCGAACAGCTTGCCGCGCTTGGCGTCGATGACCGCCTTCTTGTGCTTGGTGGTCGCCCATTTGGAGTGGCCGGACATTACCCCTGCTCCCTAACTACGAAAATTCATTCAGGCCGAGCCGCGGACCATGTCCACGAAGTATTCGTGGACCCGGGTGTCCGCGGTCAGCTCCGGATGGAAGGACGTCGCCAGCAGGTTGCCCTGCCGGACCGCGACGATCCTACCGGTGGCGGGGCCACTGGTGACGCGTGCCAGCACCTCGACACCCGCTTCGACGTCCTCGACCCAGGGCGCGCGGATGAACACGCCGGTCAGTTCACCGATACCGGTGAAGCTGATCGGCTCCTCGAAGGACTCGGTCTGCCGGCCGAAGGCGTTGCGGCGCACGGTGATCGGGAGTCCGCCGAAGGTCTGCTGACCGGCCGCGGCGTCCACGATCCGGTCGGCCATCATGATCATGCCGGCGCAGGTGCCGAAGACCGGCAGGCCCTCGGCGACCCGCTTGCGGACCGGCTCGAACATCTCGGCCGTGGTGGCGAGCTTCCACATCGCGGTGGACTCCCCGCCCGGGACGATCAGGGCGTCGACCTGCTCCAGCTCGTGCGGACGGCGCACGAGGACCGGGGTCTGGCCGATCGCCTTCAGGGACGCGGCGTGCTCGCGGAAGTCTCCTTGCAGCGCGAGCACGCCGATCGTCTTGTCGCTCATCCGGTGCTGTTCCCCTGTATCCCTGTGTGTCCCCGCGTCCCCGTACCGCTCACCAGCCGCGGGAGGCGTAGCGCTGCTCGGCCGGCAGCGTGTCGATGTTGATGCCGACGATCGCCTCGCCGAGGTTGCGGGAGACCTTGGCGATCAGGTCCGCGTCCTCGAAGTGGGTGGTGGCCTCGACGATGGCCTTGGCGCGCTTCTCCGGGTCGCCGGACTTGAAGATGCCGGAGCCGACGAACACGCCCTCGGCGCCGAGCTGCATCATCATCGCGGCGTCGGCCGGGGTGGCGATGCCGCCGGCGGTGAACAGCACGACCGGCAGCTTGCCGGTGGTCGCGACCTCCTTGACCAGCTCGTACGGGGCCTGGTGGTTCTTGGCGGCCAGGAACAGCTCGGACTCGTCCAGGGTGCCCAGCTTCTTGATCTCGCTGCGCAGCTGCCGCATGTGGCGGGTGGCCTCCACGACGTTGCCGGTGCCGGCCTCGCCCTTGGAGCGGATCATCGCCGCGCCCTCGGCGATCCGGCGCAGGGCCTCGCCCAGGTTGGTGGCGCCGCAGACGAAGGGGACGGTGAACGCCCACTTGTCGACGTGGTGGGTCTCGTCGGCCGGGGTGAGGACCTCGGACTCGTCGATGTAGTCGACGCCGAGGGCCTGGAGGACCTGGGCCTCGACGAAGTGGCCGATCCGGGCCTTGGCCATGACCGGGATGGAGACCGCCTCGATGATCCCGTCGATCATGTCCGGGTCGCTCATCCGGGCCACGCCGCCGTCCTTGCGGATGTCGGCCGGCACGCGCTCCAGCGCCATCACGGCCACGGCGCCGGCGTCCTCGGCGATCTTCGCCTGCTCGGGGGTGACGACGTCCATGATCACGCCGCCCTTGAGCATCTCGGCCATGCCGCGCTTGACGCGGGCGGTGCCGACTTCGGGCGCGGTGTTCTCGTTCGCGGACACGGGTGACCTCACAAGGGAAGAATTCTTCGGATGAGCGGACTGCTCCCGAGGCACCATCCTAGACGGCGCGCAAGCGTGATCCACCTGACAATCTGGCCAGGTCAGGATGCGGGAGTGGACGGTGAGGCGGCTTGCGACACCTGGGACCGGTCAGAAGCGCTGCTCAGTGACGCTCCTTACAGGCGGGGCGCCCCTTACCGCGCGCCGCCGCATCGGGCGCTACCCCGCGGCCATGCCCCGCAGGCCCACGGGTTCCTCGTCGTCCATCTCGAAGGTCTGCGGGAACGGCGCGTGCCCGGCGAGCCGGAACAACCGCACCAGCCGCTGCCGGCGCAGCACCCAGGTGACTCGGACGGCGTCGTTGTAGAAGTGCCGCGCGAGCTGGACCCGGCGGCAGGAGGAGTCCAGCTCGGTCAGCAGCGCGCCGCCCCCGGGCCGTTCCTTGAGCGCGAGGCTCTCCTTGGGATCCTCGAAGACGTCGCGCAGCACCCGCGTCAGATTGGTCTCCGCGAGGTCGCGCGACTCGGCGGACGCTTCCCGCGCCGTGTGCGCGGCGTCGTCGAGCAGGATCGACGCGGCCGGATCCAGCAGCCGGGAGGCCGCCAGGTCCAGCGACACCGAGGCCCGCCGCACCAGCTGCGCGTCCAGCGCGGCCCACGCGCCGTCGCGCCGGGTGTGCAGCCGGTCGAGACGGTTCGCGGTCCAGGTGAGGTAGACGCCGATGAGCAGGACGACCGCTGCGGCGTAGACGAGGACGGACACGGTTGGTCAGCCTAGTGGGCCGGGGCGGTCGAAGGCGCCGGGCGTTAATGAGCGCGCTACTCGGCCGACCGCCCGAGGACTGCGGCCGTTGCGGCGGAGACTCGGCCGTTCCGCCGGGGATCGCCTCGTCGACGACCGGATCGAGTGGTTCGCCGGAGTCCGGTGCCCGAGCTGTGGCCCGGCCTCGCGGGCGAAGAAGCCTGATCCGACTGATCCGGCTGATCGGGGCCCGCTCACTCCTTTCACTCCTTCGCGGTTCGCGCGCGGTAGGCGGCCACCGTGGTCCGGCTCGCGCAGGCGTTGGAGCAGAAGCGGCGGGTGCGGTTACGGGACTGGTCGACGAAGTAGTTGCCGCAGCCGGCGGCGCCGCAGCGGCCCAGGGTCACGGCGGGGTCGCCGGCCGCGACCCGCGCGAGTTCGGCCGCGAGGAGCTGGCCGAGCCAGCGCCGGGCCTCGGTGCCGTTGCGGCTGAAGTGGATGTGCCAGCCGCCGAGGCCGTCGTGGTCCGTCAGGTGCATCTCCGGCGGGAAGTCGCGCAGCAGCTGGTGGACGGCTTGCGGCGGCTCGCCGTCGACCAGCTGCGCGAGCGCCGCGCCCACCAGGTCCGGGAGGTCGCCGTAGGCGCCGTCGCCGGGTGGGGTGATCTCGTGTTCTTCGAAGAAGTCGCCGACCAGCTCGCCGGTCCGGTCGAGCGTGCCGGTGTTCGCGAGCTCCACCGCGAGCCGGATCACGTTCCCTATGTAGTCACCGTATTGCACTTGACCGCCTACATTGCCGCTACCTACTGTAGGCGCCATGATAGCTGATGACGCCTACATAGCCCGCCGCCTGTCCGTGGCCGGGGACTGGGACGCCGCGCTCGGAGTGCTGGGGCCGGACGGCGACGCCGCGCTGCGGGCCGAGATCGCCGTCGAGCGCTGGTTCTTCCGGATGGAGGACCACGACGAGGCCGAGAAGGCCGTCGCCGCGCTGGACCCGGGCTCGTGGACCGCGCAGCTGCTCAACGGCCGCATGACCTACAGCCGGCTGTTGTTCCGGCGCGATCCGCGCCCCGGGGACCGCGCCGACTCCGAGGCCTCCTACCGGGCCGCGGTCGCCGCCGCACAGGACGAGACGCAGCGTGGCTGGGCCGAGTTCCACTGGGCCGTGCTGCTGGACAACGTCGACGCCGACTTCGACGCGGCGGCCCCGCACTACGACACGGCTTTCGACATCGCCCTGTCGAACGGCGACCTCCTGCTGGAGTCGATCGTCATCCGGCACACGGCCCGGAAGCAGGCCGACGACGACGAGCGGATCGCCATGTTCCGCCGCTCCCTGCACCTGCGCTGCGCCGTCGGCATCCGCCCGCAGATCCTCGCGGCCCAGGCCGCCCTCGCCTACAACCTTCCCGAGGACGACCCGGAGCGCGCGATGCTCATGGAGATCTTCCGCGCCGGCGCCGAGGAGCTGCGCATCGCCTGGCTGCTGTCCGACGACGACGAGGAGTGACCGGGCTGCCGGATCCGCTCGGCGCCGGTCAGGGTTCGAGCAGCTCCCCGGCGCCGAGCTCGCCGGCCGCCAGCGCTTCGATGTCCGGGGCCGAGGCGACCGCCAGCGGGTCGGTGGTCACCATCTCGTAGACGGCGAGCAGGTCGGCGGCCACCACCGACCAGTCGTAGCGGCGCACCGCCAGCGCCGCCGCCTCGGCCAGGCGGGCCCGCTCCTCGGGGTTCTCCAGCAGCTCGATGGCGTCCTTGGCCAGCGCGTGCGCGTCGCCGGTCGGGAACATCCGCCCGACCTGGCCGCCCTCCAGCACCAGGCCGAACGCGTCCAGGTCGCTGGCCAGCACCGGCGCGCCGGCCGACATCGCCTCGACCAGGATGATGCCGAAGCTCTCGCCGCCCAGGTTCGGCGCCACGTAGACGTCCACGCTGGACAGCAGCCGGGCCTTGTCCTCGTCGGAGAGCCGGCCCAGGAACTCCACCTGGTCGCGCACGTCGGCCGGGAGGTCCTCCGCGACCTCCTCGATGTCGCCGCCGCCGAGCACCAGCAGCCGGACGCCGGGCCGCGCGGCGGCGATCTCCGGGAACGCCTCCAGCAGCGTCGCCAAGCCCTTGCGGGACTCGTTGATCCGGCCGATGAAGGCCAGCGTCCCGCCCTGACCGGGCTGCGTCTGCCACTCCGGCTTGGGCTCGGCGCGCTCGTAGAAGCCGACGTCGACGCCGTTGGGGATGACCACCGCGTCGCCGCCGAGGTGCTCCACCAGCGTGCGGCGCGCGTATTCGGACACCGCGATGCGGGCGCTGATCTTCTCCAGCGTCGGCTGGAGGATCGGGTAGGCCACGGTCATCGCCCGCGAGCGCGGGTTGGCGGTGTGGAAGGTGGCCACGATCGGCCCGGAGCCGGCCCAGCAGGCCAGCATCGACAGGCTCGGCGAGCTGGGCTCGTGCACGTGCAGGACGTCGAAGTCGCCGTCGTGCAGCCAGCGCCGGACCCGCGCGGCGGACAGGAAGCCGAAGTTCACCCGGGCCACCGAGCCGTTGTACGGCACCGGCACGGCGCGGCCGGCGTGCGTGACGTAGGGCGGCAGCGTGGCCTCGTCGTCGGCCGGGGCCAGCACCGAGAGCTCGTGGCCGAGCCGGATCAGGTGCTCGGCCAGGTCCCGGACGTGGTTCTGCACGCCGCCGGGGATGTCCCACGCGTAGGGGCAGACCACGCCGATCTTCATGACGCCTCCCCGGACCCGGCGCTCTCGGGCTGGTCCGGTTCGTCGGAGCGGTCGGGCTCGGCGGTCCGCACCGGCTTGGCAACCTGCTCGGGCTCGCCGGTCCGCACCGGCTCGGCGACCTGCTCGGGCTCGGCGGCCTTGGCAGCCTTGGGCGCCTTGGCCGGATCGAGGTCGGCGAGGAAGAACTTCTGCAGCATGTGCCAGTCGGTCGGGTGCGCGGCGATCCCGGCGGCGTAGGCGTCAGCGAGCTGCTGGCACATCACGGCGACCTTCTCGGGCCGCTTGCCCTCGGCCGGGACCGGGATCTCGGGCAGGACCCGGACCGCCATCTTCGCGTAGCCCGGATAGA
Organism: Catenulispora yoronensis; assembly: GCF_039531695.1. NCBI lineage: Bacteria > Bacillati > Actinomycetota > Actinomycetes > Catenulisporales > Catenulisporaceae > Catenulispora > Catenulispora yoronensis. Next base: position 34,293 of record NZ_BAAAQN010000055.1, on the reverse strand, counting down.
ACAGCTGCACCGGCAGCAGCGCCGCGCCGGTCTGCACCGCCAGCGCGGCCGGTCCGGCGGCGATCCGCGTCGCCTCGCCGAACATCGTCACCTGCACGCCGGTGGCGCTCAGGTCCCGGTCGGCGACCAGCGCCACCGTCTTGCCCGCCCGCAGCCGCCGGGCCAGCGTGCCGAACACCGACGGGCCGCCGTCGTGCGGCAGCACCTCCATGCCCAGGCCGCGCCGGTAGTCCAGGAACTTCTCGGCCACCGCCTCCGGCTTGAGGTGCTCGGCGACGGTGGTGAATCCCTCACCGGTGAAGGCCACGAGCCACATGGCCGCGTGGTCGTAGTTGCCGGTGTGGCCCAGCGCGAGAACGGTTCCGCGACCGGAGGTCAGCGACTCCTTCAGGATCGCCTGGTCGGCCTCGGGGAAGTCGACGCTGTCCACGACCCGCGCGCGATCCCACACCGGGGCGCGGAACTGCTCGCAGTAGACCCGCAGCGCCGACCGCATGGCCAGCCGCGACGTGGCCCGCAGCTCGGCCTCCGGAGTGTCCTTGCCGAGCACCCGCAGCAGGTTCTTCTCCAGCTGCCGGACCTGGCCGGTGCGCTTGGACCAGAGCCGGTCGGCGACGCGGTCGAAAAGCTTGTACGCGGCCCGTTCGGGCAGCAGCTTCACAGCGGACCAAGCCGCCCCGTACCCCCAGCCGACGACCCGGTCCTTCGCGCTCACGCGACCGCCTCCCCCTTCAGCAGTTCCCTGCGGACCAGCATGACGCGCTGCACCAGCGTGATGAAGGACCCGATGGCGATCGCCCACAGCGTGATCGCCTGCACGTACGGTACGCCCAGCCCGTCCAGGCCGGTCGCCACCAGCGAACCGACCAGCCGCTCGCTGCGCTCGACGTAGCCGACGTTCGCGTCGACGCCGAGGCCCTCGGCCCGGGCCCGCGCATAGGACACCACCGCGCCCAGCCCCATGCAGGCCAGGCACACCACGAACAGCACCGGCTGGTCCCCGCCGCGCGCGAACCAGTACGCCAGGCCGCCGAAGATGGCCGCGTCGCCGAGCCGGTCCAGCGTGGAGTCCCAGAACGCCCCGAACTTGTCCTTGCGCTTGCTCATCCGCGCCATCGTGCCGTCGATCAGGTCGGAGAAGACGAAAGCGGTGATGACCAGGGTGCCGACGAAGAACGACCCGCGCGGGAAGAAGCACAGCGCGCCGGCGATCACGCCCAGGGTGCCGACCAGCGTCACCGCGTCCGGGCTGATCCCGACCTTCAGGAAGAAGCGGGCGGTCGGGGTGAAGATCGCGGTGAAGAAGGCACGCGCGTAGCGGTTGAGCATGACCGTCCTGATGAATAGCCGTACGGGGTCGGTGGGCGGGTGGTTCAGCGGCCAGCCGACCGCGAGGCCATCATAGGGGGCCCTTCCTCCACCATTACCGACGGTGGCGGGACAAGGGGTCCCCAGCCCGCCACCCGTAGGGATTCTCCCCGCTAGTCGAACATTTGGTTGACCGCCGACAGCGCCGCCCGGACCGTGGCCGTCAGCACCGAGGTGTCCAGGCCCACGCCCCACACCTCCCGGCCGCCGGCGCGGCACCGGAGGTAGCAGGCGGCGGCCGCGTCGACGCCCGAGGTCACGGCCTGCTGGGTGTAGTCCGCCACCTCGATGGGCACGCCGGCCTCGGCCAGCGCGGCGGTCAGCGCGGACAGCGGCCCGTTCCCCGAGCCGGCGACCTCCGCCTTGGTCCCGTCGGCCCGGACCAGGACCGCCGCCACCCGGTGCTCGCCGGGCTCCGGCTCGGTGAACGCCGACTCGGCCAGCGTCCACGCCCCGTCCTCCCCCGGCGCCAGATACGTCGCCCGGAACAGCTCCCACAAGTCCTTCGGCTCCATCTCCCGGCCGTGCTCGTCGGTGGCCCGCTGGACCACCTTCGAGAACACCGGCTGGAAGTCCTTCGGCAGGTCGATGCCGTAGTGGGTGCGCAGCAGGTAGGCCATTCCGCCCTTGCCGGACTGGCTGTTGACCCGGATCACGCCCTCGTAGCTGCGCCCCACATCGGCCGGGTCGATCGGCAGGTAGGGCACGTCCCACGGCGCCTGCGACGCCTCGACGCCCAGCTCCGCGGCGCGCGCCGCGTGGTGGATCATGCCCTTGCTGATGGCGTCCTGGTGGGTGCCGGAGAAGGCGGTGTAGACGAGTTCGCCGCCGTAGGGGTGCCGGGGGTGGACCTCGATGCGGTTGCATTCCTCGACCACGGCCTTGACCGCGTCGATGTCCGAGAAGTCGACCATCGGGTCCACGCCCTGGGCGTGCAGGTTCAGGCCCAGGGTGACCAGGTCGACGTTGCCGGTCCGCTCGCCGTTGCCGAACAGGCAGCCCTCGACGCGCTGCGCCCCGGCCAGCACCGCCAGCTCGGCGCAGGCCACGCCGGTGCCGCGGTCGTTGTGCGGGTGGACGGACAGGATGACGTGCTCGCGCCGGGCCAGGTTCCGGCTCATGTACTCGATCTGGTCGGCGTAGATGTTCGGGGTGGCGACCTCGACGGTGGCCGGCAGGTTGTGCACCACAGGCCGGTCGGCGCAGGCGTCCCAGATCTCGGTGACGCGGTCGCAGACCTCCAGCACGTAGTCCGGCTCGGTCAGGTTGAAGACCTCCGGGGAGAACTCGAAGCGCATGCTCCCGGCGTCCGGCCCGCGCCGGTCGGCCAGCTTGGCGACCAGTTCGGCGGCGTCCGCCACCAGGGCTTTGACGTCCGCGCGGCTGCCGCGCAGCACCAGGTCCCGCCAGGCCGGCGCGGTCGCGGTGTACAGGTGCACCAGCACGTTGGACATCCCGGCCACGGACTCGAAGGTGCGCTCGATCAGCTCGGGCCGGGCCGGCGTGAACACCGAGATCGCGACGTCTTCGGGCAGATCGCCGGCGGCCTGCCGGGCGGCCAGCGAGCGGACGAAGTCGAAGTCGGTCCGGCTGGCCGAGGGGTAGGCGACCTCGATCTCCTTGTAGCCCATCCGGACGAACAAGTCGAACATCTTCGTCTTGCGCGCGGTGTCCATCGGCTCGGCCAGGGCCTGGTTGCCGTCGCGCAGGTCCACCGGCACCCACAGCGGCGCGGCGGTGAAGCGGTTGTCGGGCCAGCTCCGCTCGCGCAGCGGGACGTCCACGCGCTCGAACACGTTCCGGTAGCGGTGCGAGGGCATCGGGCTGGGCCGCTGCGGATTCCAGAAAGGGGTGACGCCGGTCATCGGAAGGATCCTCACAAGAATTTGAGAAAAGGAACGTCGGCCGGGCGGGGCGCCACGGCGGGGCCGCCGATCGCGTCAGGCCCCGCCGCGGCGGCGAAGAAGACTCCACTGCTGCGTCATGGGCAGCACCGTAGCACAACTCCTCAGACAAGCTGAGCACCTGAGTTGCTGAGTTCTGCCCGCGCGGTGGTAGAACTGGGGCCGTGACCCTCCGATCGATCCAGCCCAGCCCGCTGGTGGAACAGGCCGCCGAGCAGCTGCGCGCGCAGATCACCGGCGGCTCCTGGCCGGTCGGCACCAAGCTGCCCGGCGAGACCACGCTGGCCGCCAGCCTGGGCGTCGGCCGCTCCACGGTGCGCGAGGCGATCCGCGCGCTGGCCGGCGAGGGGCTGCTCCAGCCCCGGCAGGGCGCCGGGGTGTTCGTGCTGGCCACCGAGTCACGGGCGGATTTCGGGGACCATCTGCGCAAGGCCGCGATCGCCGACGTCTACGAGGTCCGGATGATGATCGAGACCCGGGCCGCGCGCCTGGCCGCCGAGCGCCGCACCGAGGCCGACGTCAGGGCGCTGGAGGCCGCGCTGGACCGCCGCACGCGGGCCGCGCGCCGCTCCGACGCGGAGTTCATCGACGCCGACATCGCGCTGCACACCGCGGTGGTCGCGGCCGCCGGGAACCCGGTGCTCACCGCGCTGTTCGAGCAGTTCGCCCCGGCCCTGCGCGCGGGCCTGACCGCGCTGGTCCGCGACAGCGGCCGGGCCGACGAGAACCTGGGCCACCGGGCGCACGCGGCGCTGGTCGCGGCGGTCGCCGAGGGCAACCCGGAGCGGGCCGAGACCCTGGTCTCGGAGGAGATCGCGGCCACCACGCTGCGCCGGCTGGCGTGAACCGGCCGGACGCGGCCCCCTTGTCGCGGCCCCCATATAGGAGTTGGCTGCAAGGAACGGCCGGGTAACGAATTCTGTACAGCCGGTACACGCATCCGACGTCCCGGTGTCGTGACCCGGTCTGGAAAGATCAGCTCCGGCTCGGGGACGAGCCGCCCTGACACAGGAAGAGGAGCACGCTCGATGGCGGACAAATCAGGCGGACAGGGCGGTCATGCCGGGGCCGCCGGCAGGGTGGCGGCGCCCTCCCGGCCCGAGCAGATCCGGAACGTGGTGCTGGTCGGGCACACCGGGGCCGGCAAGACCACGCTGGTGGAGTCGCTGCTGGCGGCCACCGGCACGGTGAGCCGGCCCGGCCGGGTCGAGGAGGGCACCACCACCACCGACTTCGACGAGGTGGAGCAGCGGCAGCAGCGCTCGGTGGCGCTGGCGCTGGCCCCGGTGGAGTTCGGGGGCGTCAAGATCAACCTGCTGGACGCCCCCGGCTACGCCGACTTCGTCGGCGACCTGCGCGCCGGCCTGCGCGCCGCCGACGCCGCGTTGTTCGTGGTCTCCGCCGCCGACGGCGTCGACGGCTCCACCCGCCTGCTGTGGGAGGAGTGCGCGGCGGTCGGGATGCCGCGCGCCGTGGTGGTCACCAAGCTGGACTCGGCGCGCGCCGACTTCGACGAGATGGTGGCCATCTGCCAGCGGGTCTTCGGCGACGGCGTGCAGCCGCTGTACCTGCCGCTGCTGGACGACGAGGAGCACGTGGGCGGCGTCATCGGGCTGCTCACCCAGAAGATCCACGACTACTCCGGCGGCGAGCGCGAGGAGCGCGACGCCGAGGAGGCGCACGTCGAGGGCATCGAGGAGGCGCGCAACGCGCTGATCGAGGGGATCATCGCCGAGAGCGAGGACGAGACCCTCATGGACCGCTACCTGGGCGGCGAGGACCTCGACATCGACGTGCTGATCGAGGACCTGGAGAAGGCGGTGGCCCGGGGGTCGTTCTACCCGGTGCTGCCGTACTCGGCGATCGCCGCCGGGACCGTTGCCACTCCGCCGGCCCTGGGCTCGATCGAGCTGCTGGAGCTGATGGCCAAGGCCTTCCCCTCCCCCCTGGAGCACGAGGTGCCGCCGGCCACCACCCCGGAGGGCGCGCCGAAGGGGCCGCTGACCTGCGACCCGGCCGGTCCGCTGGTGGCCGAGGTGGTGAAGACCTCCACCGACCCCTATGTCGGCCGGATCAGCCTGGTCCGGGTGTTCTCCGGCACGCTGCGCCCGGACCTGCCGGTGCACGTGTCCGGGCACGGCCAGGAGTCCCGCGGGCACGCCGACCACGACGTCGACGAGCGGGTCGGCGCGCTGTCCAGCCCGCTGGGCAAGACCCAGCGCGCGATCGAGGCCGGGATCGCCGGGGACATCGTCGCGGTGGCCAAGCTGCTGCACGCCGAGAGCGGCGACACGCTGTCCGGCAAGGACGACCCGATGCTGATCGAGCAGTGGCTGATGCCGGACCCGCTGCTGCCGGTCGCGATCCGCGCGCATGCCAAGAGCGACGAGGACAAGCTGGCGCAGTCGCTGTCCCGGCTGGTCGCCGAGGACGCCACGCTGCGCCTGGAGATGAACCCGGAGACCCGGCAGCTGGTGCTGTGGTGCATGGGCGAGGCCCACATGGACCTGGTGCTGGACCGGCTGAAGAACAAGTTCGGGGTGGCGGTGGACCCGGTCGCGCACCGGATCTCGCTGCGGGAGACCTTCGGCGGCGCGGCCAAGGGCCACGGCCGGCATGTGAAGCAGTCCGGCGGCCACGGCCAGTACGCCATCTGCGACATCGAGGTCGAGCCGCTCCCGGCCGGGAGCGGCTTCGAGTTCGTGGACAAGGTCGTCGGCGGCGCGGTGCCCAGGAACTTCATCCCCTCGGTGGAGAAGGGCGTGCGCGCGCAGATGGAGCGCGGCGTCATGGCCGGCTACCCGGTCATCGACCTGCGGGTGACGCTGTTCGACGGCAAGGCCCACTCGGTGGACTCCAGCGACATGGCGTTCCAGACGGCCGGCGCCCTGGCGTTGAAGGACGCCGCCACGAAGGCCGGCATCCTGCTGCTGGAGCCGGTCGACAGCCTGGAGATCCACGTCGCCGACGAGTACGTGGGCGCGATCATGGGCGATCTGTCGTCCCGGCGCGGCCGGGTGTCCGGCTCGGAGCCGACCGACAACGGGCGCACCATGATCCGGGCCGACGCGCCGGAGGTGGAGATCGGGCGCTACGCGATCGAGCTGCGCTCGCTGTCGCACGGCACCGGGACGTTCACCCGCGCCTACCTGGGGCACGAGCCGATGCCGCCGCAGCTGGCGACGAAGATCAAGGCCGAGGCCGCCCACGACGAGTGAGTCGGGGACCCGGGCTCGCGTGACGGCGCGGGCGGCGGACGGCTTCGCGGCCGACCGCCGCCCGCGCTGCTGCTTCTCTATCCTCACGAACGTGGACACACATTCCGCGGGCACCGACTACTGGAACAAGGCCGGGACTGCCAAGACCTTCGGGCATCCGCTGGACCTCGCCTGGCTCGGCTCGCTGGGTCCGGACGCCGCGGTGGTCGACTACGGCTGCGGATACGGACGGCTCGCCGGCGCACTGCTGGCCGCCGGCTACCCGGATATCGAGGGCTTCGACGTCTCGGCACCGCTGATCGAGCGCGCCCGACGGGAACAGCCCGGCGCGCGGTTCGCCGTGCTCGACGACCCGCCGCGGCTGGCGCGCGCCGACGCGTCGGTGGACGCGCTGCTGCTGTTCGCGGTGCTGACCTGTGCCCCCGACAGCGATGCCCAGCGCGGGATCGTCGGGGAGATCCGGCGGGTGGTGAAGCCGGGCGGGCTGCTGTATCTCAGCGACTATTGCTTGCAGAGCGACGCGCGGAACGTCACGCGCTATGGCGAGCACGAAGCCCGGTTCGGCCGGTACGGCGTGTTCGAGACCGGCGACGGCGCGGTGTGTCGGCACCACGAGCGCGAGTGGCTGCACGACCTGCTGTCAGGGTTCGAAGTAGTGCGCGAGCGCGACGTGCCGGTCGAGACGATGAACGGGAATCCGGCGGTGGCCACTCAGCTGCTGGGGCGCTGCCGGCCATGACCCGGCGGCGGGTCCGAGGCCGTCGGTCTCGGGCGCGCGGCCGTCAGTATCAGGTGCGAAGCCGTCGGTATCAGCCGCGAAGCCGTCGGTCTCGGGCGCCTGGCAACGTGCGCTCCGCATGGCGAAGCGCACGTTCGAGCGAGCCGAACCGGCCTGTCAGGCGCCGATCCCGCTTTCCCGCGCGGCCGGCGGCAGCGCGCACGCGGCGGTGCCGCCCGGCATCTTCTGCCGGTTGTTGGCGATGAGCCGGTATACCCCGGCCGCGAGCCAGCGCAGCGGCGGCGTGCGCAGGAGCCACCCGGCGGCGGCATAAATACCGCCCGCAGAAACCAAAAGGCGCGCAATTGCTTGCGCGCCTCCGTGGACCTGACCCGAGCGGTCCACCCACAACACTTCGTAGGACGCCCGCTCCTCCGTTGTTCCGTACAACGCGAGGTCTGCGAACTGGTACGCGGTGACGTCCGCGTCCACCGGAAGGCGCTTGAAGACGTTGACCGAGCGCGTGCAGAAGCCGCAGTCGCCGTCGAAAATCAGCACCGGCTTGTCAAACCTGGACTCACGCATTGGCCCTCCCTTTGCTGATGCCTGAGCCGGACTGCCATACACCGAGTACAACAAGAAAAGGCCTCAGCTTCATCCCGCCCCCACCAGGCCCTGCTCCGGCTGCCCTTCTCTCTCAGGGTAAAGCACGCACAAACGTTCGCCAGCCTGGGACCGGGTTGTCAACCCGCTAAGAACAGCCGCTCACGAGGCGGCGGGCCAGGCGTCGGCCAGCAGCTTGCGGGTCTCCCCCAGCAGCTGCGGCAGCACCTTGGTGTGCCCGACGACCGGCATGAAGTTCGTGTCCCCGCCCCAGCGCGGCACCACGTGCTGGTGCAGATGGGCGGCGATCCCGGCGCCGGCCACGTCGCCCTGGTTCATCCCGATGTTGAAGCCCTGCGCGCCGGACGCCGCCCGCACCGCGACCATGGCCCGCTTGGTGAACTCGGCCAGCTCCGCGGTCTCCGGCACCGTGAGGTCCGTGTAGTCGGCGACGTGCCGGTACGGCACCACCATCAGATGCCCGCCGTTGTACGGATACAGGTTCAGCACCGCGTAGACCAGCTCGCCGCGCGCGATGATCAGCCCGTCCTCGTCGGACAGCGCCGGGATCCGGCAGAACGGATCCTGCCCGGCATCGGGCCCGGTGGGCTTGTTCTCCCCTTTGATGTACGCCATCCGATGCGGCGTCCACAGCCGCCGGAAGCCGTCCGGCTCGCCCACCCCGTGCTGCTCCTGCAGCTCGGCCGGGGCGGTCGGGACGTCGGGCGGGTCCGGGATGGTCATGAAGGAGAGCTTAAGCGGTGCCGCTTTCGGTACGGAATAGCACCCCGGCCCGGCTCAGCACCGCGACCGGGGCACCGGAGCGCCTAAAGTTGACGGCACTATGACCCTCACCGACCGCCTGCCGGACCGCGACGACCCCGACGCCCTCTTCGACGCCTTCAGCGAATGGGCCGGCGAGCGGGGGATCACCCTCTATCCGGCGCAGCAGGAGGCGCTGATCGAGGTGGTGAGCGGGTCCAACCTGATCCTGTCCACCCCCACCGGCAGCGGTAAGTCGCTGGTCGCGGCCGGTGCGCACTTCGCGGCGCTGGCCCGCTACCGCGAGGACCCCAAGCAGCGGACGTTCTACACCGCGCCGATCAAGGCGCTGGTGAGCGAGAAGTTCTTCGCGCTGTGCGCGATGTTCGGCGCCGACAAGGTCGGGATGCTCACCGGCGACGCCAGCGTGAACCCCAACGCGCCGATCATCTGCTGCACCGCCGAGGTGCTGGCCAACCACGCGCTGCGGGACGGGGCGACGGCCGACCTCGGCCAGGTGGTGATGGACGAGTTCCACTTCTATGCCGAACCGGACCGCGGGTGGGCCTGGCAGGTGCCGATCCTGGAGCTGCCGAACGCGCAGTTCATCCTGATGTCGGCGACGCTCGGCGACGTCACCCGGTTCGAGAAGGACCTGACCCGGCGCACCGGCCGGCCGACGGCGGTGGTCTCGTCCGGGGAGCGCCCGGTGCCGCTGTACTACTCCTACAAAGAGACGCCGCTGCACGAGACGCTGGAGGAGCTCCTCCAGACCAACCAGGCGCCGATCTACGTCGTGCACTTCACCCAGGCCGCGGCCATCGAGCGGGCGCAGGCGCTGATGAGCGTCAACGTCTGCACGAAGGAGGAGAAGGCCGCGATCGCCGACATGATCGGCAACTTCCGGTTCACCGCCGGGTTCGGCAAGACCCTCTCGCGCCTGGTCCGGCACGGCATCGGCGTGCACCACGCGGGCATGCTCCCGAAGTACCGGCGGCTGGTGGAGCTGCTGGCGCAGGCCGGGCTGCTGAAGGTGATCTGCGGCACCGACACGCTGGGCGTCGGCATCAACGTGCCCATCCGCACCGTGCTGTTCACCGGCCTGACCAAGTACGACGGCGTGAAGACCCGGCAGCTCAAGGCCCGCGAGTTCCACCAGATCGCGGGCCGCGCCGGGCGCGCCGGCTACGACAGCGCCGGCTACGTGGTGGCGCAGGCCCCCGAGCACGAGGTCGAGAACTCCAAGCGGGTGGCCAAGGCCGGCGGCGACAAGAAGAAGCTGTCCCGGGTGGTGCGGGTCAAGGCGCCCGAGGGCTTCGTGTCCTGGGGCCGGCCCAGCTTCGAGCGGCTGATCTCCGCCGAGCCCGAGCCGCTGACGTCCAGCTTCCAGGTCAGCCACGCCATGCTGCTGAACGTCATCAGCCGCCCCGGGGACGCGTTCCAGGCGATGCGGCACCTGCTGGAGGACAACCACGAGGACCGCAAGTCCCAGCTGAAGCTGATCCGCAAGGCCATCGCGATCTACCGGGCGCTGCTGGCCGCCGGCATCGTGGAGCGCCTGGACGAGCCGGACGAGCAGGGCCGCGTCGTGCGCCTGACCCGCGACCTGCAGTTCGACTTCGCGCTGAACCAGCCGCTGTCGCCGTTCGCGCTGGCCACGCTGGAGCTGCTGGAGCCGGAGTCGCCCACCTACGCGCTGGACGCGCTGTCGGTCATCGAGTCCACGCTGGACAACCCGCGCCAGGTGCTGTCGGCGCAGCAGAACAAGGTGCGCGGCGAGGCGGTCGCGCAGATGAAGGCCGACGGGATCGAGTACGAGGAGCGGATGGAGCTCCTGGAGAAGGTCACGTATCCCAAGCCGCTGGAGGAGCTCCTCTACGCGGCCTACGACGTCTACAAGCGCAGCTCCCCCTGGGTCGCCGACTACGAGGTCGCCCCGAAGTCCGTGGCGCGCGACATGTTCGAGCGCGCCATGACGTTCGCGGAGTACGTGAGCCTCTACACGCTCCCGCGCTCCGAAGGCCTCCTGCTGCGCTACCTCGCCGACGCGTACAAGGCGCTGAAGCACACGATGCCCGAGGAGATGCGCAACGACGAGGTCAACGACCTCATCGAGTGGCTCGGCGAGCTGGTGCGCCAGGTCGACTCCTCCCTGCTCGACGAGTGGGAGGAGCTGGTCAACCCCGGCGAGGAGACGCCCGCCATCTCGCCGCACAACTTCGACGAGCGCCCGCCGCCGGTCACCGCCAACGCGCGCGCGTTCCGCGTCATGGTCCGCAACGAGCTGTTCCACCGCGTGGAGCTGTTCGCCCTGAAGAAGTACGACGACCTCGGGGAGCTGGACGCGGGCTCGGGATTCGACTCGGAGCGCTGGTACTACGCGATCGAGGACTACTTCGAGGCCCACGACGACCTCGGGACCGGCCCCGACGCCCGCGGCCCGAAGCTGCTGATCATCGACGAGAAGCCCGAGGGCCGGCCCGGCACGTGGCAGGTCCGGCAGATCTTCGACGACCCGGACAGCGACCACGACTGGGGCATCAGCGCCGAGGTGGACCTGGCCGCGAGCGACGAGGCCGGGACCGCTGTGGTGACCGTCACGGAGGTCGGGCAGCTCTGACCCGGTGCGGGGCGGCGGTACCGCGGCGGATCGGCCGGCAGACCGCGGCACTGCGGCACTGCGGCACTGCGGCGGCACGATCGCGGCACGGCAACGGCACGTCCGGCACAGCACAGCGGCGGTACAGCGGTGGTGCAGCCGCGGCTCGGCGACGGCTCGGCAACCGGCTCGGCGACGGTCCAGCGCACCGCGGCGAGGCGGGATCCTTTGACGGTCCCGCCTCGTTGTCCGGACAGAGCGCCTACGATGGCGCGGCGGGCCCAACCTCCCGCACCGATCAGCGGGAGGCCCCGGCTCCCGCCGAATGCCGAGGTGAGTGAAGCACATGGCCCGCAACAATCTGCGCCTGGTGGCCGGCGAGTACCGCCCCGACTGGTCGCAGCGGGCGCGCGGCGGACCGATCTCGCCGATCTTCCTGGGCCTCGTCGCCGGCACCGCGGCCAGCGGCGTGGCGCTCTACCGCGGCTTCGGCAGCGACCGCGCGGGCGTGTTCATCTTCGTCCTCTGCGGCTGGCTGATCTCGCTGTGCCTGCACGAGTTCATGCACGCCGCGGCCGCCTACTGGGGCGGCGACCACACCGTGGCCGGCAAGGGCTACCTCCGGCTGGACCCCCGCGTCTACGGCCACCCGGTCCTGACGTTCGTCCTGCCGCTGTTCTTCCTCCTGATCGGCGGCCTGCCACTGCCCGGCGGCGCGGTGTCGATCGAGTCGCACCGCCTGCGCGGCAAGTGGAAGGACTCGCTGGTCTCCGCCTCCGGCCCGGCCGTCAACGTGGTCTTCTCCGCGGTGCTGCTGGTCGTGCTGGACGTCTGGGGCCCGGGCTGGATCTACAGCCCCTCCGCCCCCGACCACGCGGCCTTCTGGTCCGCGCTGACCTTCCTGGCCTACATCCAGGTCGCCAGCGCGATACTGAACCTGCTGCCGATCCCCGGCCTGGACGGCTACGGCATCATCGAGCCGTTCCTGAGCCACGAGTGGCGCCGGATGGCGGCCCAGATCGCGCCCTACGGCATCCTGATCGTCTTCGCCCTGCTCTACGCCCTGGGCCCGGACCGGAACTTCATCGCCAACTGGACCCAGGACATCCTCGCCGGGCACGTGCCGACCGACGGCCAGTTCTGGGGGTACCACCTGTTCCGGTTCTGGGGCAGCGTCAACGGCTGACGGGCCGCGTCGGCGGCTCGTGTCGCCGGTCCGTGTCGCCGGTCCGTGTCGCCGGTCCGTGTCGCCGGCTCGCGCGAGCCGCCGATCTCCCGCCGCAGTCCGTCAGGATCCTGCAATGATGGCCGCCATGCGCCCATTCCGCTTCCTGGCTACCTTCGACGACACCAACGACCTCGCGAAACTGCCCGAGCTGGCGCGCCGCGCCGAAGCGATCGGCTGCGACAGCTTCGTGATCCCGGACCACCTCATGTACCCCGCCCCGCTGCTGCCGCTGGCCACCGTCGCGGCCGCCACGGAGCGGCTGCGGGTGGGGACGTTCGTCCTCAACGTCTGCCTGCGCCACCCGGCCGTGCTGGCCCAGGAGCTGGCGACCCTGGACGCCCTGTCCGGCGGCCGCCTCGACATCGGCATCGGCGCGGGCTGGAACAAGCCCGAGCACGACGCCATCGGCATCCCGTTCGAGCCGGTCGGCGTCCGGCTGAAGCGGCTGGCCGAGGCGATCACCATCCTCAAGGGCTGCTTCGCCGAGGGACCGTTCTCCTTCAGCGGCGAGCACTACACGATCACCGACTTCGACGCCGCGCCCGCGCCGGTCCAGCGCCCGCATCCGCCGTTCTTCGTCGGCGGCGGGGGCAAGCGTCTGCTCACGCTCGCCGGCCGGGAGGCCCAGATCATCGGGCTGGCGCCGCGCATCATCCCCGGCGACGAGCCCGGGCTCGACGCCCCGAGCATCACGGTGGCGGCGACGGAGGAGAAGATCGGCTGGATCCGCGAGGCCGCCGGCGACCGGTTCGACGAGATCGAGCTCAACACCTATCCCACGGGCGGGCCGATCGTGGTCACCGGCGACACCCGGGGCGAGGTGCAGCGGCGCGTCGACCAGATCCGGACCAGGACCGGCGTGGAGCTGACGTTCGACGAGGTTCTGGAGTCGCCGCACGTGTTCATCGGGAGCACGCGGGAGATCGCGGACAAGATCGTGGCCCTGCGGGAGACGCTGGGGATCAGCTCGTTCCTGGTCGACGACCTGACGGCGTTGGAGCCGGTGATCGAGGAACTGGCGGGGCAGTAGGGGGAAGCGGGAAGACGACGAAAGCGCCCGCTGGAGACCGAGGTCTCCAGCGGGCGCCGACAGCTCACCGGCGTCCGGCCCGGCTACGCCGCTAGTCTGCTAGACCGCTACGCCGCCAAGGCCGCCGGGCCGCTACGCCAGCCCGGCCCGCCGCAACGCGTCCGCCAAAGCCCCCTGCGGCTCGCTCCCGCCGCGCCGGTCACCGCCACTGCCACCGCCGTGACCGCCGCCGCCCTGGCCGCCGCGCCGGTCGTTGCCGCCGCCGCCCTGGCCCCCACGCCGGTCGTTGCCGCCGCCACCGCGCCCGTCGCGCCCCCGGCCGCCGCCTCCGCCGCCTCCGCCGCCGGTGCCGCTGTTCTCGCCCGACTGCCGCTGCCGGCCCGGCCCTCCGGCGCCTCCGGCGCCCGCCTCGTCGTCGAGCCGCAGCGTCAACGCGATCCGCTTGCGCGGCACATCGACGTCCAGCACCTTCACGCGGACCACGTCCCCCGGCTTCACCACGTCCCGGGGGTCCTTCACGAACGTCTTCGACAGCGCCGAGATGTGCACCAGGCCGTCCTGGTGGACGCCGACGTCCACGAACGCCCCGAACGCGGCGACGTTCGTCACCACGCCCTCCAGGATCATCCCCGGCTGGAGGTCGCCGATCTTCTCGACCCCCTCCTTGAACGTGGCCGTCTTGAAGGCCGGCCGCGGGTCCCGCCCCGGCTTCTCCAGCTCCGCCAGGATGTCCGTCACCGTCGGCACACCGAACTTCTCGTCGGCGAACTCGGTCGGCTTCAGCGCCCGCAGGGTCTTGGTGTCGCCGATCAGCTCCTTGATCCCGGCGCCGGTGGCGGTCAGGATCCGCCGCACCACCGGATACGACTCCGGGTGCACCGACGAGGCGTCCAGCGGGTCGTCCCCGCCGGGGATCCGCAGGAAGCCCGCGCACTGCTCGAACGCCTTCGCGCCCAGCCGCGGCACATCCTTTATCGCCCCGCGCGTCGCGAACGGCCCGTTCGCGTCCCGGTAGGCCACGATGTTGTCGGCCAGCGACGACCCGATGCCCGACACCCGCGTCAGCAGCGGCGCGGAAGCGGTGTTGACGTCGACCCCGACCGCGTTCACGCAGTCCTCGACCACCGCGTCCAACGACCGCGACAGCTTCCCCTCGGCCAGGTCGTGCTGGTACTGCCCGACGCCGATGCTCTTGGGGTCGATCTTCACCAGCTCGGCCAGCGGGTCCTGGAGCCGGCGCGCGATCGACACCGCGCCGCGCAGCGAGACGTCCATCGACGGCAGCTCCTGCGTCGCGTACGCCGAGGCCGAGTAGACCGACGCCCCGGCCTCGGAGACCACGATCTTCGTCAGCTTGAGCTCCGGCATCGCCGCCACCAGCTCCGAGGCCAGCTTGTCGGTCTCGCGCGAGGCGGTCCCGTTGCCGATGGCGATCAGCTCGACGTTGTGCGCCTTGGCCAGGGTCGCCAGCTTGCCCAGCGACTCCGTCCACTTGTTGTGCGGCACGTGCGGATAGATCACGTCGGTGGCGACCGACTTGCCGGTGGCGTCGACCACGGCCACCTTCACCCCGGTCCGGTACCCCGGGTCCAGCCCCATCGTCGCCCGCGTCCCGGCCGGCGCCGCCAGCAGCAGGTCGCGCAGGTTGGCGGCGAAGACCCGCACCGCCTCGTCCTCGGCCAGCGTCCACAGCTGCATCCGCACGTCGACGGCCAGCCGGACCAGGATCCGGGTCCGCCAGGCCCAGCGGACGGTGTCGTTGAGCCACTTCACCCCGGCGCCGGGCGCGGTGGGGGACGGGATCCCGAAGTTCTTGGCGATCCGCACCTCATACCCGGTCTGCGTCACCGGCGCGCCGGGGTCCGGGTCCTCCGACTCGGGGTCGAAGGTGAGGTCGAGCATCTCCTCCTTCTCTCCCCGCAGCAGCGCCAGGATCCGGTGCGACGGCAGCGCGGTGAACGGCTCGGCGAAGTCGAAGTAGTCGGCGAACTTCGCCCCGGCCTCCTCCTTGCCCTCGCGGACCTTGGACGTCAGCCGCCCGGAGCTCCACATCCGCTCCCGCAGCGCGCCGATCAGGTCGGCGTCCTCGCCGAAGCGCTCGACCAGGATGGAGCGCGCCCCGTCCAGCGCGGCCGCCGCGTCCGCCACACCCTTGTCGGCGTCGACGTAGCCGGCGGCGGTGGCCGTCGGGTCCAGGCTCGCGTCCGCCAGCAGCGCGTCGGCCAGCGGCTCCAGCCCGGCCTCGCGCGCGATCATCGCCTTGGTGCGGCGCTTGGGCTTGTAGGGGAGGTAGATGTCCTCCAGCCGGGCCTTGGAGTCCGCGGCGAGGATCTGCGCCTCCAGCGCGTCGTCCAGCTTGCCCTGACCGCGGATCGACTCCAGGATCGCCTCGCGCCGCTCCTCCAGCTCCCGCAGGTAGCGCAGGCGCTCCTCCAGGGTGCGCAGCTGCTCGTCGTCCAGGCCCTCGGTCACCTCCTTGCGGTACCGCGCGACGAACGGCACGGTCGCGCCGCCGTCCAGGAGCTCGACCGCCGCCCGGACTTGCCGGTCGGCGACGCCGAGCTCCTCGGCGATGCGCAGGTGGATGGACGCTGCTGTCGCTGCCACGCGTGGTACTCCCGCCAGATAAAGGCCTGCTAACTCGCGAGAGCGATCCTAGGCCCTAGACGCTCGATTCCTGGGGGTACCGCCGCGAAACGACTGATCGGCGGCGCCGGTCGGACGCCCCCAGGACTCGATCGTCCAGAGCCCGGAATCGGCTAGAGCACGAACTTCTCGGCCACCGTGGAGTACTCGAAGAGGTCCTCGTCCTGGAACCACAGCGCGACTTCCTGCTTGGCCTCGTCCACGTTCCCGGAGGCGTGCACCAGGTTCGCGACCGCGATGCCCTTGGCGGTGGCGTAGGCCTTGTTCTGGTGCGCGTAGTCCCCGCGGATGGTGCCGGGCGCGGCCTCGTTCGGGTAAGTGGAGCCGACGATCTTGCGCACGGTCTTGACCGCGTCGATGCCCTCCAGCACGAACGCCAGCACCGGCCCGGACTGCATGAACGACGCCGTGGCGTTGTAGACGCCGGCCCCGAAGCGCTCCTCCAGGTCGAAGTAGTGCTTGCGGGTGAGGTCCGCGTCCATCCAGACCATCTTGGACCCGACCACCTTCAGCAGCGCGTCCTCGAACCGGGTCAGGACCCGCCCCATCATGCCGCGGGCCACGGCGTCGGGCTTGAGCAGGACGAGCGTCCGCTCGACGGGGGCGCCGGTCTCGGTCATATGCGTGGTCCTTCGCTGTTCGACGATCGTTTCCAGGACTGCCAGGAGCGTCCAGGACTGCTATGAGCATCTTATTGGGCGCGGCCCCGCGGGTTATCGAGCCCGCGCGATCGTGGCGATTTCCCGGCTCCGGTCGGTCAGCGGCCCGCGGTCCCAGTCCCCGAACTGGGCCTCGACCGTGAAGCCGGCGGCCGCCAGGAGCGGGTTCAGGGTCTCGGGAGTGTGGAAGCGCAGCGTGGTGCGGGAGACGCGCAGCGGCGTGCCGTCCGGGCGCGCCGCCGTCTCGGTGAAGGTCACGAGCGCGCCCTCGACCCGCTCCACCTGGTGCCAGCCGCGGATTTCGCGGCCGTCGGGCAGCGTCAGCGTTCCGGCGTTCGCGGGGTTCCACTGCTCCCAGGCCCGGGCCTGGAGGTGCCGGGTGCCGAAGACGAACGCGCCGCCGGGCCGCAGCGCGCGCCGGATCGCCGTCAGCGAGTCCCGCAGCTCGTCGGGGTCGGCCAGGCATTGGAAGGCGTTGCTCGCCATCGTCGCCAGGTCGAACTCGGCGTCGTAGGCGAGTTCCGCGGCCGTTCCCGCGACCCACTCGATCTCAGGGCCAGGGCCGGAGCCAGGTTCGAGGCCGGGCCCGAGTCCGGTCCGCCGCCGGGCCCGGCCCAGCATCGCCGGGTCCGGGTCCACTCCGGTCAGCCGTCCGGTATGTCCCTCGGCGCGGGCCACATGGAGCATGCTCCCGGTCCCGCATCCGACGTCGAGCACGGAATCCGCGGCGGCGACCGCGTCGGAGAAGAACCGGTCCTGCGGGAACCCCCGGCGGTCCCACGGATTCTCCATGTCGTACACCAGCGCCAGGTCGGCGTCGGTGAGTTCGTCGGCGTCGGCGCTCATCGCGGCAGCGTTTCGCATGGTTCGGTCCGGTGTCCAACCGTTTCTCCATGCCTAGCCGGAACTTGGCCGCTCACGGCCCGACCATCAGAGTTCTCCGACCCGTTGCGAAAACGCGTTGTATCGCGTGTCACAATGGGAGGGTAACGAGTCCGTGTTGCGGACCCGCACGCGCCGGGAGCCGTCCGCGGACGAAGGTCGCGATAGCCTGAGGGGGCTCTTTCGTGAGTGGTAACGCGTTGACCAACGCGGATTCGGAGCCGGGGGCCTACTCCCGGTTCGTGTCCGGGAAGAAGTCAAAGTGGGTGGTCTTCGGCATCTGGGTGCTGCTGATCATCAGTCTCGGCAGCTTCGCCTCGAAGCTGAACGACGCCCAGAAGAACGACACCACGTCGTGGCTGCCCAAGAGCGCCGAATCGACGAAGGAACTGAAGATCGAGGGTGACTTCCACCCGAACTGGTACCCGGCGATCCTGCTGTTCCAGAAGACCGACGGCCAGCTGACCGATGACGACAAGGCGAAGATCAACCACGCCGCCGACATCATGAAGCAGGACCCGGCGGCCGCGAACCTGGGCCTGGTCGTGCACTCGGCGGTCACCGTCATCCCGTCCAAGGACGGGACGGCGATGCAGGTGATCGTGCCGGTGAACCCCGGCACCGACGGCTGGAACAAGTTCCCGGACACCATCAAGGCCATGAAGGACGCGGTCGCGACCGCGGGTCCGGGTCTGAAGACCTGGGTCACCGGGCCGATGGGCGAGGCCGGGGACGAGGCGGACGCCTTCAAGAAGATCAACGGCTCGCTGACATACTTCACCGGCATCGCGGTGATCGTCATCCTGCTGATCGCCTACCGCAGCCCGATCCTGTGGCTGCTGCCGATCATCACCGTCGGCGGCGGCGCCCTGACCGTGGCCGAGTCGGTGATCTACCTGCTGGCCAAGCACGCCGGCCTGACCGTGAACGGCCAGGCCGCGTTCATCCTGATCGTCCTGGTGTTCGGGGCTGGAACCGACTACGCCCTATTGCTCATCGCGAGATACCGCGAGGAGCTCAGGCGCTATGAGGACCGGCACGAGGCGATGGCGCACGCCGTGCACCGCGCCGGACCGGCCCTGGTCGCCAGCTCCGCCACCGTGGCCGTCAGCATGCTGATCCTGCTGGTCGCTGAGATGAACTCGACCAAGGGCATGGGCCCGGTGCTGGCGATCGGCGTGATCATCGCGCTGGCCGCCATGCTGACCCTGATGCCGGCGCTGCTGGTGATCTTCGGCCGCTGGGTGTTCTGGCCGGTCAAGCCGACCTTCGGCTCCGACGAGCCGACCGCGCACGGCGTGTGGGCCCGCATGGGCAAGCGCATCGCGGTGCGGCCGCGCGCGGTGTGGGTGGTGACGGCGATCATCCTGGCCGCCTTCGCCGCCGGCATGGGCCAGCTCAACGCCCACCAGCAGACCGTCGCCGAGCAGTTCGTGAGCGAGCCGGACTCGGTGAAGGGCGCGGTCGTCCAGGCCCAGCTGTTCCCGACCGACAACGGCCAGCCGCTGGTCGTCATCGGGAACGCGGCGGCCAAGGACGCGGTCGAGGCCAAGCTGAAGACCGTGTCCGGGGTGGACGCGGCCGGGGTCGGCACGCCGTCGATCATCAAGTCGGCGGTCGTGAACGGCCACTTCTACCTCGAAGCGCCGCTCACCGACGCGCCGGACTCCAAGGCCGCCCAGAAGACCGTGGACCGGGTCCGGGACGCGGTGCACGCGGTGCCCGGGGCCGACGCCAAGGTCGGCGGCGGTCCGGCGATCACGCTGGACATCTCCCGGGCCTCCAGCCACGACAGCAAGCTGATCATCCCGCTGATCCTGATCGCCGTGTTCATCATCCTGGGCCTGCTGCTGCGCGCCGTGCTGGCGCCGCTGCTGCTGATCCTGACGGTGATCCTGTCCTTCACCGCCTCGCTGGGCATCAGCGCGCTGGCGTTCAAGGGCTTCGGCTGGCACGGCGTGGACATCGGGATGCCGCTGTACGGGTTCGTGTTCCTGGTGGCATTGGGCATCGACTACAACATCTTCCTGATGACCCGGATCCGGGAGGAGTCGGTGCGGCGCGGCACCCGGCGCGGCGCGCTGGTCGGCCTGTCCGCCACCGGCGGCGTGATCACCTGGGCCGGCCTGGTGCTGGCCGCCACCTTCGGCGTGCTGGCCACGCTGCCGATCGTGCCGTTCGCCGAGATCGGCTTCGCGGTGGCGCTCGGCGTGCTGCTGGACACCATGATCGTCCGCTCGGTGCTGGTCACCGCGCTGACGCTGGACATCGGCAAGCGGATCTGGTGGCCGAGCAAGCTGTCCACGTCGGAGGAGCCGAACGGCGGCTCGCTGGAGGCGGCGCGGGCGGCGGACGACGGCGTGCTGGTCTCGTAGTCCCGGCCCGCACAGCAGGACCCGCTGAATAGCACGACAGCGGTGGGGAGGCTCTCGGAAGAGGGCCTCCCCACCGCTTTTTCGCTGCCCCTTTTTTCGCTACCCCTGGTCGAAGGCGACCTGCTGGAGCATCGTGGTGTCGGAGATGATCTCCACGTGGTAGAGCTCGCCGTCGGCGACGCAGCGGTACGGCGTCGGCGTGTCGAACGGGACCAGCACCGCGGCGGGGATCGTGCTGTCGCAGCTCAGAACCTTGCCGTAGCCGGAGCGTCCCCATTGCCGGCGCACGCTGTCCAGCGTCAGCAGGCCCTTGGCCTGCCGGCTGGCGATCGTGAAGTAGGGCTTGGCGTTGCCCTCGATCGAGACCTGGAACGGCACCGACAGGTTCTGCCACTTCGCGTCGCAGGTGAAGCTCTTGTAGGTGCCGTCGAACACCAGCGACGCGGCACAGTCCGGCTGCACCGGCTGGTAGGAGCCGAGCTGGCCGGCCAGCGAGTTCTCCATCTGCCGCGCGAGCTCGGCCAGCGGCGTGGCCATGACCGCCGAGCCCGGGCCGCCGCTGGGCACCGCGCCGTTGAACTTCTCCGCCGCCACCGGCACGCCGTGGTAGTCGGCCGGGATCGGCGCCGGCCGGTCGTCGCCGCCGCAGGCGCTCGCGAACCCGGCCATGAGCACGGCCACGAGCACGGCGGCCGCCGCCGATCCCGAGCCGCGGCGGATCCGGTGGATCCGGCAGCGCCGATCGCGGCGCCGACTGCCAGGCTTGGACACCGCCATAGGCTCTCATCGAAGCCTGGGACCGTCCACCGTCCACCATCCACCGTTCATCGCGGGCCGGGGCGCACCTCGCGACCCCGACCCGGCAACTCAAGCCCCGGCCGCGCCGATCGCCAGCCCTGCCTCCTCCGCGCTCGGCGCGTCCGCGGCCCAGGCGATGAAGCCGTCCGGCCGCACCAGCCGCACCGGTCCGCCGTCGGTCGGCACCGCCGCCTTGACTCCGGCCTCGGTCGCCGTCTTGTGCAGATCCTCCGGCGCCAGCAGCACGAAGCCGCCGCCGCGCATGGCCTCGAACAGCCGCGCCGGGGTGCCCGCGAGCGGCACGTCGCCGGCCCGGTGACCGGTCAGCTCGTGGGCGCCGATCGGAGCCCAGTACTTGATCCACAGGCCGGACAGCGCGAGCCCGAGGCGGTGGTTCACCGCCGGCCGTTGCAGCGCGAAGTGCATCGCCGCGTTGCGGAGCTTGCGCGCCGGGGTCACCTTGATCTGCGCGGCGCGCAGCAGGCGGCCCGAGCCCTTGATCACCGCGGTCCCGACCGGATAGCGCTCGCTCTCGTAGGTGTCGAGCAGCGCTTCGCCGGCGCGGCCCCGCAGCACCGCCGCCAGCTTCCACGACAGGTTCGCCACGTCGAGCAGGCCGGTGTTCATGCCCTGGCCGCCCGCCGGGCTGTGGGTGTGGGCGGCGTCGCCGGCCAGGAAGACGCGGCCGACGCGGTAGCGCTCGGCCTGGCGCTCGTCGCTGTGGAACCGGCTGGACCAGCGCGGCTCCCCCATCCCGAAGTCGGTGCCGAGGGTGGCGTGCAGGATCTCGCGGACCTCGGCGAGGTCCACCGGCTCGGACTCGGCCTTCGGGTGCGACTGGTCCCACGCGATGATCCGGTGATAGCCGTCCTTGAACGGCGCGACGAAGGCGAACTTGTCCCCGTCGGTGTTGGTGGCGATCCGCAGCGAGGGCGGGTCGGTGAGCACGGCGTCGACGAGCATCACCGAGGCGACGACGGTGTGGCCGGGGAACGGCACGCCGAGCAGCCGGCGGATCGAGCTGTTGTGCCCGTCGGTCCCGACCACGTAGGCGGCCCGCTCCTCGCGGGTGCCGTCGGCGTCCTGCACGGTGAGCGTCACTCCGTCGGCGTCTTGACGCAGGTCCACCACCTCGGTCTGGTAGCGGATCCGGACGCCGAGCCGGTCCAGCCGCGCCTGGAGCACGGCCTCGGTCTCGTACTGCGGCACCACGAGCAGGTACGGGTACGGCGTCGGCAGCTCCGAGACGTCCACGACCGCGGTGTCGAACAGGCGCAGCGACTGCACCGGCGCGCCTTTGGCGATCAGGTCGGCGGCGATGCCGCGGGCGTCGAAGGCCTCCAGGGTGGTGGCGTGGACGACCAGCGCGCGGCTGAGGTTGGACAGCCCGGCGTGCCGTCGTTCCACCAGGGTGACCGGGATCCCGGCTTCGGCCAGGTCGCCGGCCAGCAGCAGGCCGGTCGGACCGGCGCCGACGACGACCACGCGGCCGCCGCTGCCGCCATTACCGCTGTCGCCGGCGCTATCGCCGGCGTGATCGCGGCCGTCGCCGCTGTCGATGGGCTCTGATTCCGTCGAAGAAGGCTGTGACACGCTGGGACGCTAGTCCCTCGTGCCCCGGGCCGTCCAGGCAACGCCGGGACCCGGCCGGGGCCGGGGTCCGCCGCGCGGCCCGGAGGCCGTCGCGACGGCGGACCCCGCCTGCCGGAAAGCACCGGTCAGGTCGCCAGCCGCATGGTCGCGCCCCACGAGGAGTTCATGCGCATGTCCAGCTCGCGCACGCAGCGGGTGTCGTCGAAGGTGTCCATCTTGCGGCGCACGTTGTAGATCCGGTCCCAGCCGATGCCGTACCAGTGCTTGTCCAGATTCACCAAGGCCCGCTCCAATGTGGAGCAGGCCGCTTCGATCTCCTTCGTGCGCACATGGATGTCGGCCATGTCGGCCAACACGATGGTGCGCTGTTTCGCCTCGGCCGGTTTCAGGGCCATCAGCGAGCACAGCAGCGCCTCCTGGGCCAGCTCGGGACTGCCGCCGTTGATGTGGCAGAAGCCCTTGAAGCCGTTGAGGCGGGTGGCGTCGAAATAGTCCAGCCACTCCGGGTCCGGCACCGGGGAGCGGTCGGCGTCGGACAGGGCCTCCTCCGCCCGGCCGATCAGGTCGACCGCGCGCTTGTGGTCGCCGAGCCGGGCCTCGATCTCGGCGTCCACGGCGTGCAGCCATGAGCGCTGCACGGCGCTGACCCCGCGCGCGGCGTGCGCGTACGCCGCCCGCATCAGGTCCCGCGACTCGCCGGCCTTGCCGTCCCAGGCCGGGATGAAGGCCAGGTGCGCCAGGATCGCCGAGCCCAGCTGGTGGTCGTCGGCCTCCCGGGCGGCGACCAGGGCGTTGCGGTAGTGCAGCCGGGCCGGGTCGGCCCGCTTCAGGTCGAAGAACGCCAGCCGGGCGGCCAGCAGCGAGGCCTCGGCCAGCGACCCGGCCAGCCGGGTCCGCTGCGCCTGCGGCCCGGTGCCGCTGAGCAGCGCCGCGCCGAGCTGGGCGTGCGCGACGGCCGGGGAGTACATGCGGGCCGGGGGAACCGTGTAGTACAGCGATCGCTGCTGGCTGGTGATGAACTCATAGCCGTCGACCATCTGCCGGTCGAACGGGACCGCCCGGCCCGCCGGGTCGGCGGCGGCCGGCAGCCGCTCGGCGGACTCCGCCCCGTAGGCGGACTCCCCCGCCCCGGCCACGGTCAGCGCGGCGGCGGCGCTGGTGACGAATTCTCGGCGCTTCACTGGGTCGTGCCCTCCAGATCGGTCGGCGGGCCGCGTGCGGCACAGCCCTGCCATCCGTCCGTGTTGCGAGGCTCCCCCAGCTCCCCCGCCGTCCTCGGGCTCCGGCTCGGGAGCGCGCCCGGTGACGGCGGTCGGTGGCTGCGACGATTCCGGCCGCGGTGCCCACGGCACCGTCCATCCGACCTGGAACCCCATCTGCGCGACGGAGACGCCGAACACTTCCTCCAGGACCCGCTGGTACGCCGGCAGCGGACACGGCGGGTCCTCACTCTCCCACCGGCGGACCTGCCGGACGGAAAGCGACAGCACCTTACCAAGGGCCCGCGAGGCTTTCTCGAACTCCGCGGCGAATTCCGCCTGTGTCCAATGGCGGGACAGCCGCAAGGCCTTCAACGCGGTATTACCCGCGGGTTTTCTTCCCGGGGAGGAGCCAGAATCCACCTGCATGGCAGAACCCTTCGGTCCATGCGCAACGGCGGACGGCCCCGCGCCGACCGCAGCCCGGTCCGCCACCGATCGGAGATCGATTGTCGCAGAGGGCTGGTTCAGACGTTAGACCCGAACAAGCCTCCAATGGTAGTACAACCACCCGAAAGGACTATGGCGAATACCTGCGAAAACAAGGATCACGCTGATCAGGACCCTGCGTCACCGGCGCCCCCTGAACGGAAACCCCGAGGGCGCGGGCCGTCACGGCGTGATCGCAGGGCGCTACCAGAGCCGATGACGGTGCGTCGCCGGACGGGCACCGGAACGGCGTGGCGCGGTCGGCGCCGGGGTGGCGGGCGACGCCACCGTCGGATCGACCAGGCGCGACAATAGTTGACGAACCTGAGTAACCAAACCGCTAATTCGCTTACCGCAACAAGATCTCTGATAAGCGGCGATCGTTGACAAAGGTCGCATCGCGGACGCCTCCGGGCCCTGGCGGACCCCCGACGCGGGCCCTTCCCCAGGCCGCTTCATCGAAACGAGCTGAGAAGATTCCACCTCGATTCCCGGGAACACGGGACGGCCGTGATCCGTTACACCCGTAGCCCGGTATCGCCGCTGTACGCCTCCTGCTGGGGAGTGGTGGCCGTGCCGGGTGGGACACGGCAGGTGCGCGGGAGAGTTATGAAGGGGGTGAGCCGGAACAATGGCTCAGCAGACCACGATCCGAGGGGCCGTCGGACCGATACCGGCCCGCTCGTCGTCGGCGCGGACGGCGGCCAGGATCCCGCCGATCGCGGAGTTGAAGCTGGGGTGGCAGGAGCGCGGCTCATGCCAGTCCGGGGACGCCTCCGCGTTCTTCGCCCCGGATTCCGAACGGATCCGGGAGCGGGAGAAGCGGGAAGCGGCGGCCAAGCGGGTGTGCGAGGAATGCCCGGTCCGCCAGCAGTGCCTGGAGCACGCGCTGGCGCTGCCCGAGCAGTTCGGCATCTGGGGCGGCCTGACCGAACTGGAACGGGCCGACGAATCACGGCGCCGCCGCGGCGCGGCCGGCACCGGCCGGGCACCGGTGGTGGTGCCGATCCGCATCGGCAGCCAGCGCGACCGCGGGTTCGCCGACACCCAGGCCCAGGCCCAGCAGCCGTCCAGGGAGGGCACCGAGGTGGCGGCCTGACCGCCGCCGCATTGCCCGGCCCCAGCAGCCGCCGGAGCAGTGCACGAACAGCAAGGAACAACGGGAACAGCAAGCAGCCACAAACGCAGCCACGAACATCGAAGCGCCGGGCCGGATCGCAGGGGTCCCCCGGCGCTCGATGTTTTGCTGGAACCGCGAATCGCCTTCCCGCATCGACGATTCGCGCTGCCGCCATCGCAGAGCGGGCAGCCGCAGCAGCCGCTTGTCATTAGCAGCGCTCAGCTGTTAGCAGGCGCGCCGCCGCGATCGTAAATGCAAGCAACCGCGGCCGGAGACAGAGCCGGGATGCTTCACGAATCGCCCGAAGCATTCAGCCCGCACTGCCGCGATAGTAAAACTTGCGATAACAAACGCCGCCGCTGTTTCAGGAATCACGCTCAGCTTTCAGCCGACGCCGCCACGATCGCATAGCTCATAGCTCCTGTTTCAAGAATCACCCTCAGCTGTCAGCCGGCGCCGCCGCGATCGCATAGCAAGCAACCGCAGCCGCCGCGGCCACGTTCAGCGAGTCCACTCCGGCCGTCATCGGAATCCGCACCCGCAGATCGGCGGCCGCCAGTGCGTCGTCCGACAGGCCGTCGCCTTCGGTGCCCAGCAGCAGCGCCACCTTCTCGTCCGGGCCGAAGCGCAGCGCCGGCAGGTCGACGGCGGTCGGGCCCGGGGTCAGGGCGATGGTGCGGAATCCGTGGTCGGCCAGGGTGTGCAGGCCGCCGGGCCAGGACTCCAGGCGGGCGTAGGGCAGCGCGAAGACCGTGCCCATCGACACCCGTACCGATCGCCGGTACAGCGGGTCGGCGCAGCGTGGTGTCAGCAGCGCCGCGTCCATTCCCAGTGCCGCCGCGCTGCGGAAGATCGCGCCGAGGTTGGTGTGGTTGACGATGTCCTCCAGCACCACGATCCGCTTCGCCCGGGCCAGCAGCGGTCCCGCTTCCAGCGCCGGGGTCCGCTGCATCGAGGCCAGCGCTCCGCGGTGCACGTGGAATCCGGTCACCGCCTCCAGCAGCGGCTCCGCCCCGACGTAGACCGGCGCGTCGGCGGTGTCGATCAGCGCGCGCATCGGTTCGGCCCACTTCGGCGACAGCAGCATGGAGCGCATCGGGTAGCCGGCGGTCAGCGCGCGCCGGATGACCTTCTCGCCCTCGGCCATGAACAGGCCCTCGGCCGGTTCGCGGACCTTGCGCAGCTCGATGTCGGTCAGGCCGGAGTAGTCGTGCAGCCGGGGGTCGGCCGGGTCGGTGACTTCGATCAGTTCTCCCACGCCTGGCATCCTGCCGCATCGGCCCCGGTCAGCCGGAATCGCGCGGCAGCAGTCCGGTGCGCAGCAGGTCCCACACGCCCTCGAACGAGGCGTCGATCCGCGGCCGCACCCACGCCGAGCGGCCGGCCGGGTGGTGGAAGCGCGCGGTGGCGTCGAACAGGGCCCGGGCCGTGGCCTCGGGATCGGCGGAGGCGATCTCGCCCCGGGCCACGCCCTCGGCGGTCACCTGGGTCAGCCGCGCCACGACGAAGTCGATGTGCGCGACCACCGGCGCGCGGGCGTCCTCGGCCAGTTCGGCGAAGGCCGAGAAGAACTCGGGGTCGTCCTGGGCCCGTTCCCACTTGGTCTCGGCCAGCGTCCACAGCAGCAGCCGCAGCCGCTCCGGCGCGGGCCCGGCGCCGTCGGCGACCGCCGCGAGCGCCGGGTGCATCCGCTGGAGCCACCGGTCGACCACGGCGTCGCGCAGGTCCGCCTTGGTCGGGAAGTGCCGGTAGACCGAACCGTGGCTGACCCCGAGCGCCCGCGCGACGTCGACCACCGTGGTCTTGGCCGGCCCGAAGCGGCGCAGGGTCTCCTCCGCCGCTTCGAGGATGCGCTCGGGGGTCAGGGGGACGCTGGTGCTCATCGCTGAACTCTATTTCTCGGAGTCCAGGTGGGCCATCTGCCCGGCGTCGTAGCGGTCGCCGGCGGCCGCGCCCACGGGCACCGCCTTCTCGATCTCGGCGAAGTCCTCGGCACCGAGGGCGACGTCGAGCGATCCCAGCGACTCCGCCAGCCGCTCCCGGCGCCGGGCGCCGACCAGCGGCACGATGTCCGCGCCCTGGGCCGCGACCCAGGCGATCGCGAGCTGCGCCACGGTCACGCCCTTGCGCTCGGCGATCGCCCGCAGCGTCTCGACCAGGGCGAGGTTGTGGTCCAGGTTCGTGCCCTGGAAGCGCGGCGAGCGGGACCGGAAGTCCCCGGCGGCGCCGCTGTCCTTGGTCCAGTGGCCGCTGATCAGGCCGCGGGACAGGACGCCGTAGGCGGTGACGCCGATCCCGAGTTCGCGCGCGGTCGGCAGGATCTCGTTCTCGATGCCGCGCGTGATCAGCGCGTACTCGATCTGCAGGTCCGAAACCGGGTGCACGGCCGCGGCGCGGCGCAGCGAGTCCGCGCCGACCTCGGACAGGCCGATGTGGCGGACGTAGCCGGCCTGCACCATCTCGGCGATCGCCCCGACGGTCTCCTCGATCGGGACGCGCGGGTCCAGCCGCGCGGGCCGGTAGATGTCGACGTGGTCCACGCCGAGGCGGCGCAGCGAGTAGGCCAGCGACGTCTTCACCGCCGCCGGGCTGCCGTCGAAGCCGATGAAGGCGCCGTCGGGGCTGCGCTGGGCCCCGAACTTCACGCTGAGCTGGTACCGGTCCCGGTCGACACCGCGCAGCGCGTCGGCGAGCAGCAGTTCGTTGTCGCCCATGCCGTAGAAGTCGCCGGTGTCGATCAGGGTGATCCCGGCGTCCAGGGCGGCGTGGACGGTGGCGATGGACTCGTCGCGGTCGGCCGGGCCGTAGAGGGCGGACATGCCCATGGCCCCGAGGCCGAGGGGGAAGACTTGGGGGCCGGTCCGGCCGAGCGTGCGGAGGGCGCGGGTGCTGTCAGTCGTCGTCATACTTCGACTCTACGACTGACAGCTGACAGATTTCAAGTTTTGTCAGCCCGATATTGTCGGCGCACTGCTCGATGCGCTGCTCGGCACGCCGCTCGGGTCGGGGCTCGCCCCGGAATCGGACGTCTCCCCGCCCGGCGCCGGCGTGGCCTTCTTCATCGGTTCGGAGATCAGCAGCGCGGTGATCTTGTCCCCGGCCAGGGTCCCGGCGACCGTGACGGTCATCCCGACCTGGAGCTGGTCGGCGCTCAGCGGCCGCGCCTTGGTCCCGAACTTGGTGTCGTCGCCGTAGACCACGGTGACCGCCTTGCCCTTGGCCTCGGTCCCGGTGAAGGAACCGGCGTCGACCTTGGTGATCTTGACGCGGGCGGCGGTCCTGGCCGCGTTCTTGCCGCCGTTCTTGCCCTTCTTCCCGGTCCCGGTGGTCGCGTCCGGACCGGCCGGGGGCTGGCCTTGGCCCTGCGGCTGCGCGGTGCTGGAGCTGGAACTGTCCGAGGACGAAGAGGCCAGCGCCGCCGAGGTGCCCCACGCCGCGCCGCCCACGACGATCACCAGCCCGGCGCCGAGCGCCGCCAGCTTCGGCGCGCCGAGGCGCCCGAGGCGCTGCTTCAGGGCACGCGTCCGCCCTGCCGCGCCGCCCGGCCCCGCCGCCCCGTAGCCGGCGCCCTGCGACCCGGGCTCGCCCGCGTAGCCGTCCTCGTACCCGGGCAGCGGCGCCCCGGCGGTGTCCGGGCCGATGTTGTACGGATCGATCGGCTGGAACTGCCGCGTCGCGTCCAACGGTTCCCGGTCGTCGTCCTGGCTCATGCCGCCAGTAGACAGCGGCCGGGATAAACCGCCGGTGAATAAGGGTTCCGTAAGGGCTCAGGAGAGCGCGACGACCGGCCCGACGACCACGATCGCCGGCGGCCGGATCCCGGCCTCGGCCACCGCCGCCTCGACCAGCCCGAGCGTGGTCCGCACCCGCCGCTCGCCGGGCAGCGTGCCCTCCTGGACCACCGCGACCGGGGTCTCGGGGTCGCGGCCGTGGGCGATGAGCGTGGCGGAGATCGCGGCGATCCGCTCGATCCCCATCAGGATCACCAGCGTCCCGGTCATCCGGCCCAGCGCGGCCCAGTCCACCAGCGACTTCGGGTGGTCCGGCGCCACGTGCCCGGAGACGACCGTGAACTCGTGCGCCACGCCGCGGTGCGTGACCGGGATCCCGGCCAGCGCCGGCACCGAGATCGAGCTGGTGATGCCCGGCACCACCGAGCACGGCACGCCGGCCTCGGCGCAGGCCAGCACCTCCTCGAAGCCCCGGCCGAAGACGAACGGGTCGCCGCCCTTGAGCCGGACCACGAACTTGCCGGCCTTGGCCCGCTCGATCAGCACCTCGTTGATCGCCTCCTGGGCCAGCGCGCGGCCGTAGGGGATCTTCGAGGCGTCGATGATCTCGACGTCGGAGGCCAGCTCGTCGAGCAGCCCGCGCGGGCCGAGCCGGTCGGCCACCACCACGTCGGCCTCGGCCAGCAGCCGCCGGCCGCGCACGGTTATCAGGTCCGGGTCGCCGGGGCCGCCGCCGACCAGCGCCACGCCCGGGGTCCGGCCCCGGTGGTGCGGCGCGGCCAGGGTGCC
This sequence comes from Catenulispora yoronensis, assembly GCF_039531695.1. Taxonomy (NCBI): domain Bacteria; kingdom Bacillati; phylum Actinomycetota; class Actinomycetes; order Catenulisporales; family Catenulisporaceae; genus Catenulispora; species Catenulispora yoronensis. Next base: position 4,582 of record NZ_BAAAQN010000055.1, on the reverse strand, counting down.
GGCCCGCAGCCCCTCCAGCACGCCGTCGCGCAGGTCCACGGCCCGGCGCGGATCGCCGCCGCCGATCACCGCGACGGTGACGCCGTCGTGCCGCCCGACCGCCGGGGTCCACGCCGTGGAGTCCTCGGCGGAGTCGGCCCGGGAGCAGAACACCCGCCCGGCCTCGGCCTCGCGCGCCACCGCGGCGTTCACCGCCGGGTCGTCGGCGGCCGCGACCGCGTACCAGGCCTGCGCCAGGTCGCCGTCGCGGTAGGGCCGCGCCTCCCAGCGCACCTCGCCGCCGTCGGCCAGGGCCTCCAGCGCCGGCGTCGCCTCGGGGGCCACCACCAGCACCTCGGCCTGGGCCTCCAGCAGCCCCAGCACCCGGCGCTGGGCGACCGGGCCGCCGCCGATCACCACCGCCCGCCGGCCGGCCAGCCGCAGGGCGGCCGGGTAGACGGGGGTGGCGTCGCCGTAGGTGCTCATAGAAGGTGGTTCCCGGTGTTCGCGGGGTCCGCAGGACCCGTCGGCCTAGTGGTCGGCGGCGTCGTCCTCGTCCTCGCGCCCGGCGACGCCGGCCGACTCGAAAGTGGCCACGTCCCGCAGCGCGCGCACGGACGCCTGCACCAAAGGTAGGGCCAGGACCGCGCCGCTGCCCTCCCCCAACCGCAATTCGAGATCGATCAGCGGGACCACGCCCAGGGCCTCCAGCGCGAGCTGGTGCCCGGACTCGGCCGAGCGGTGCCCGGCCACCATGGCCGCCGTCGCGTCCGGGGCCAGGGCCTGCGCCACCAGCGCGGCGGCGCCGGCGATCACGCCGTCCAGGATCACCGGGATCCGCAGCGAGGCGGCGCCCAGGATGAACCCGGCCAGCGCGGCGTGCTCCAGGCCGCCGACCGCGGCCAGCACGCCCAGCGGATCGCCCGGGTCCGGGCGGTGCAGGTCCAGGGCCCGGCGCACCACGTCGACCTTGTGCGCGTAGGTCTGCTCGTCTATCCCGGTGCCGTAGCCGGTGACCTGGGTCGGCGAGGCGCCGGTGAACGCCGCGATCAGCGCCGCGCTGGCCGTGGTGTTGGCGATGCCCATGTCGCCGGTGAGCAGCACCTTGTTGCCGGCCGCCACCAGGTCGCGCGCGGTCTCCACGCCGACCTCCAGCGCGGCCAGCGCCTCCTCGCGGGTCATCGCCGGGCCCTCGGCCAGGTCCGCGGTGCCGTAGCGGATCTTGCGCGGCACCAGGCCGGTCTGCTGCGGCAGGTCGGCGTTGACGCCGACGTCCACCACGCACACCTCGGCGCCGATCTGGTGCGCGAAGGCGTTCACCACCGCGCCGCCGGCCAGGAAGTTCAGCACCATCTGCGCGGTGACCTCCTGCGGCCACGGCGTGACGCCCTGCGCGTGCACGCCGTGGTCGGCGGCGAACACCGCGACCGCGGCCGGCTCCGGCACCGGCGGCGGGCAGACCCCGGCCAGCCCGGCCAGCTGCACCGAGACGTCCTCCAGCACGCCCAGCGAACCGGCCGGCTTGGTCATCGCGGCCTGCCGGGCCAGCGCCGCCTCCTGGGCGTCGACGTCCAGCGGCGCGATCGCCGCCAGCGTCTCATCCAACAGCGACACCGGGTGGCTGCCGGGCAGCGCGCGGCGACCGTACTGCTCGTCGTGCACGGCCCAGGCCAGCGGCCGGCGCTTGGCCCAGCCGGCGCCGGACAGCTCGGGCTCCTCGGGGAACTCGCGGACGTAGCCGACGCACAGGTAGGCCACCACGGTGAGGTGGTCCGGCAGGTCCAGGGTGCGGGTGAGCTCGCGCTCGTCGAAGAACGACACCCAGCCCACGCCCAGGCCCTCGGCCCGGGCCGCCAGCCACAGGTTCTCCACCGCCAGCGCGGCGCTGTACGGGGCCATCTGCGGCTGGGTGTGGCGGCCCAGGGTGTGCCGGCCGCCGCGGGTCGGGTCGCAGGTCACGACGACGTTGACCGGGGTGTCGAGGATGGCCTCGATCTTCAGGTCCTTGAAGGCGCGCTGCCGGGCCTTGGGCAGCGAGGCCGAGTAGGCGTCGCGCTGGCGGGCGGCCAGCTCGTGCACCGCCTGCCGGGTCTCGCGGCTGCGCAGCACCAGGAAGTCCCAGGGCTGCGAGAAGCCGACGCTGGGCGCGGTGTGCGCGGCCTCCAGGACCCGGTGCAGGACCTCGTCCGGGATCGGGTCGGCCAGGAAGGTGGAGCGGACGTCGCGGCGCTCGCGGATGACGCGGTGCACGGCGGCCAGCTCGGCGTCGTCGTACGGCGGGACCCGGGGGACGTCGTCGAAGGCGTCGAGGGTCTCGTCGTAGGGGTCGGCGGCGTCGTCCTCGGCGTCGCCGGCCTCTGCGGCCTCGGCGACGTCGGCGGCCTCGGCCGGGGCGGCCCAGGGCACCAGCATCTCGGGCTCGGCGTCGGCGTCCTCGGGGTCCTCGTCCTCGACGGCGGCACCGGCCGGGGCCGGGTGGTTCACGGCCGCCGCCACCGCGGCGGGCAGCGCGCCGGCCACGGCGTCGGGCTCCGGGAAGTCGGCGAAGGCCTCGGCCGGGGTGATGGCCACGGTCGGGGTGGCGAAGACCGGGCCGGGTCCGTCGGCGGCCTCGGCGACCGGGGCGAAGCCGGCGGGCGGGAACTCGGCGGCCGGGAACTCGGTGTTCTGGTACTCGGGGTTCGAATACTCGGGGTTCGCGTAGTCAGGGTTCGCGTAGTCGGCGGCCGGATATTCGGCGTTCGGGTATTCGGCGTTCGGGTATTCGGCGTTCGCGTACTCAGCGGCCGGGGGGAACCCGTCGCCGGCCGGGAACTCCACACCCTCGGCCGGATCGTCGAAGACCGGCGGCGCCGGCTCGAAGCGCGGCGGGTCGAAGTGCGCCCCCGGGAAGGTCTCCGGCGCGGGCGCGCCGTGCTCCTCGGCGGCCGGCGGCAGGCCGTAGTCCGGGCCGGTGGTGGCGGTCAGCGGCCGGTCGCCGAACGAGGGCAGGCCGCCGTCCGGGCCGAAGACCGGGCCGGCCAGCGGGGACTCGCCGTTCGGGCCGAAGGCTCGCAGGTCGCCCAGGCCGGTCGGGATCTCCGCCGGGGGCGCCGGGAACCCGGCTACCTCGGCGGCCGGCGGGAAGGCCGAGCGGCTGTTGAACGACGGATCGCTGCCGGCCTGCTGCGGGAACGGCATCGGGCCGCCGAAGGTCGCCGCCGGATCCAGGCCGGCCTCGCCGAAGCCGTGGGCGTTCGGGGCCTGGTTCGGGAGCTGGTTCAGGGCCTGGTTCGGAGCCTGGTTCAGGAACGGCGGCGGCACCGGCGGCGGGAAGCCGTAGGACGGCTCGTCCTCGGCCTGGGGCGGGAAGCCGCCCTGGGCCGGCGCCTGGCCCGGGAACTCGTGCGGCAGCTGGCCCGGGAACTCGCCCAGCGCCTGACCCGGGAACTCGCCCGGGATCTGGCCCGGAGCCTGACCAGGGAACTCGTGCGCGGCCTGGCCCGGGAACTCGTGCGAGAACTCGGCCTCCGGGCCGAACCCGGGCGCGGCCGGCGGAAAGCCCGGCGGCACGCCGAACCCGGCCTGCGGGTCCTCGGCGGTCTCGGCGCCGAACCCGACCGGCGGGAAACCCGCGCCGGCCGGCGGCTGCTCCTCGGCGGCCGGCGGGAAGCCCGGTGCGGCGAAGGCGTCGCCGTGCGGGTTCGCCGGCGGGAAGCCCTGGCCGCCGAAGGGGTCGTAGGCCGGCTCCTCGTTCTGCGGAGCGCCGAACGGCGGCGTGGTCGGCGCGGCGCCGTAGCCGCGGTTCTCAGCGTTCTGCGTCCGCGGCCGCCGGCTGCCGGGGTTGGGGCGCGGCTCGGAGTCGTCGACGATCGCCGGGATGATGTCGGTCGGCTGGTCGTAGGACGCCGAGCCGGGCAGCGGGGAGCGCAGGTCGAAGCTGCCGGGGCGCTCGGCCGGCTCGCCGCCGTCGAAGACGCTGATGTCCACCTGGCCGCGGCCGTCCTGGACCCGGGGGTCCGGGGTGCGCGGGTCCGGGCCCCGGCCGTCGGCGCGGCCGTCGCGGCCCAGCGGGGTGCGGTCGGCGGCCTCGTCGAAGTCGTTGCCGTCGGCCGGCGAGGTCTGCTGCGGGACCACCGGGTCGCGGCGGAAGACGTCGAACTGCTGGGCCTGGCGCAGCGCCTCGGCGCCGCGCGCGGTCGGCGAGGTCGGCGCGCGGCGGGTGCCGGAGTCGGCGTTGGAGTCGCGCTGCTGCGGCAGGCTGAAGCCACGGGCGTCAGAGCCCTGATTCCGGGCGCCGGGGCCGTTCTGCGGGCCCCGGGCCGGCGGCGGGCCGGGACGCTGCCCCCGGCCGTCGGCGCGGCCGTCCAGGCGGCCGTCGAGGCGACCGTCAAGGCGGCCATCGAGCCGGCCGTCCAGACGTCCGTCGACCGGAAGACGCTGCGGCTGCTCGCGGAACCCGGAACCGGGCGGCACCGCCGGGCCGCCGGGCGCCCCGGCCGGACGCGGACGGATCGGCCGGGTCGGGCGGTTCGCGCCGTCCGGGCCCTGCGACGCCCCGGGCGCGCCGCCCGGCAGCGGCCGGGCACCCGGCTCCGGGAACCCCGCGCCGGGCCCGCCGGCC